>NZ_JBSHCR010000039.1:0-42122 GCF_053615895.1 Isoptericola sp. NPDC055881 | reverse complement strand
TACGAAAACGGCGAGAATTCGCGACCGAATTCTCGCCGTTTTCGTACCCACAACACCCGGGGTGGCGGGTCGGGTCAGCGGCCGGTGTCGTTCATCTGGTCCGGGTGGGAGCCGATGCGCTCGTCGCGGTCGAGGCCCGTGATGGCGGCCATGTCCTCGCCGGTCAGCTCGAAGTCGAAGATCTCCAGGTTCTCCCGGATGCGCGCCGGCGTCGCGGACTTGGGGAAGACGACGTCGCCCCGCTGCACGTGCCAGCGCAGCACCACCTGGGCGGGGGTGCGCTCGTGCTCGGCGGCGATGCGCGCCAGGGTCGGGTCCTCCAGCACCCGCCCGCGGCCGAGCGGGGACCACGCCTCCGTGGCGATGCCGTGCTCGGAGTCGAACGCGCGGACCTCCTCGTTGCCGAACCAGGGGTGGATCTCCACCTGGTTGACGGCGGGCACCACGGTGCCCTCGTCGAGGATGCGGCGCAGGTGGTGCGGCTGGAAGTTGGAGGTACCGATCGCCCGCGCGCGGCCCGAGCGGTAGAGCTCCTCGAGCGCGCCCCACGCCTCGGCGAACCGGCCGACCGCGGGCAGCGGCCAGTGGATGAGGAACAGGTCCACGTGGTCGAGGCCCAGCTCGTCCAGCGACCGGTCGAAGGCCTCCAGGGCGGCGTCGTGCTCGTGGAACGCGTTGTTCAGCTTGGTGGTGACGAACAGGTCGTCACGCGGCAGGCCCGAGGCGGCGAGCGCCTCGCCGACCCCGCGCTCGTTGCGGTACATCTGCGCGGTGTCGATGTGCCGGTAGCCCGCCTCCAGGGCGGTCAGCACCAGCTCACGGGTGTCCTCCGGCGGGACCTTGAAGACGCCGTAGCCGAGCTGCGGGATCGACGTGCCGTTGTTCAGGGACAGGGACGGGATCGCGGTGCTCATCGCTCCATCCTGTCCCGCCCTGGCCCGTGACGCAGAGGGCGCCCGGGAGATGACCGCACCGCGTGATCGATCCCATGCCGTCCGGGCTCGCCCCGGGGGTCACGCCGGAGCAGGCTGGAGGGGCGTCCCCGCTCGTCAGCCCGACCCGGCGGGGCGGCCCGGCGTCATCGGCGCCGCCGGTGGTCAGCGTGGACCGGCCGCCTCGCCGCCGCGGGGTGAGCAGCACCCGTCGTCGCACCCGTCATCACACCCGTCCTCACACCCGTCGTCGCCCGTGAGGAGCGCGCCGACGGGCGTGCAGCAGGCGTCCCCCCGCCATGCCTCGACGCCCTCCTTCGCGGCGAAGCCGGCGATCACGAGGGCCGCGAGCGGGTCGGCCCAGGTCCAGCCGAGCGTGGCGTTGAGGACCAGGCCGACCAGCAGCACCGCCGACAGGTACGTGCACAGCAGGGTCTGCTTCGAGTCGGCGACCGCGGACGCCGAGCCGAGCTCTCGCCCCGTACGGCGCTCGACCCACGACAGGAACGGCATGACGGCGAGGCTGACGGCGGCGAGGACGATGCCGACGGGGGAGTGGTCGGGCTCGGCTGCGCCGAGGAGGGTGCGGGCCGCGTCGACGGTGACGAACAGCGCCAGCCCGAAGAACGACACGGCGATCAGGCGCAGCGCCGCGCGCTCGCGGCGGTGCGGGTCGGGCGCGGCGAACTGCCACGCGACGGCGGCGGCGGACAGCACCTCGACGACGGAGTCGAGGCCGAAGCCGACGAGCGCGGCCGAGGACGCGGCCCGACCGGCGGTGATGGCGACCACCGCCTCCACCACGTTGTAGACGATGGTGGTGGCCACGACCCAGCGGACCCTGCGTTCGAGCAGGGCGCGGCGGGCAGGCGGGACGGGGCGCAGCGCGGTGGTCACCCCACTGAAGGTACAGGGAACTGTGTACTGTCGGAAGGTCGTCCGCTCTCGGGCGCCGGCGTCCCGGCTCCCGGCCTGTGCCCCGGGGCGCCCGAGGCGCACAATGGGAGTCAGTCGGAGGTGTTCCATGGTCACGATCGACGAGGCGCGCGCCGCCAAGCCTGCCCTGCGCGAGGTGCTCCGGAGCGTCGAGGGGGTGCGCGGCGTCGGGCTCGCGCAACGCGGTGACGAGACGGACTGGGTGCTCCAGGTCAACGTCGTCTCCCTCGGTGCGCGCAAGGACGTGCCGCCGCAGGTCGACGGCGTCCCGGTCCAGGTGACCGTCGTCGGGGCGGTCACCGCGCTCTGACCCGGGGCCGCGGTCCGGCTCAGCGGGTCAGGTCGACCAGCGCCGACGCCTGGGCGAGCAGCTCGTCCGCGCCGACGGTGTCGGCAGGGTCGAGCAGCACGTGCGAGACCGCCCCGAGGAGCAGCATCTGCACGAGGGGGCCCTGCTCCGCGGGGAGCCCGAAGAGCGCGGCCAGCGCGGTGCGCGCCTCCGCGTTGGCGCCGGCCAGCGACGCCGCCCGCTCGGGGTCGCGCGCCGCGTCCGCGAGGAGCTCGAACTGCACCGCCCACAGGGTGCGGTCCTCCGCGGCCGAGGCGACCACGCGCTCCCAGACCGCACGGAACCGTTCGCCCGGCGTCGACCCGTGGTCCTCCGCGCCGATCGCCTCGAGGGTGTCACCCCAGTCGCGCAAGGCGTCGACGAGTGCGGCGTCGAGCAGCGCTTCCTTGCTCCCGAAGTGGTAGCCGATCGCCGCGAGGCTGACGCCCGCGGAGCTCGCGATGTCGCGGGCGGTGGTCCGCGCGTAACCCCGCTCCCGGAGGCAGTCGCGGGCCGCGACCAGGAGCGCCGCCCGGTTTCCGGGGGCCCTGTTCTCAGAGGTCGAGCTTCCGTCGGCCCCGGTCCCGGTGTTCTTGCTGCTGCGGGTCATGGCGCCATGTTAACTCAAACGTCTGAAACAAACGTCTTGCACAACTGTCTCAACCGTGGCTACGGTGGTCTCTGTCACGTTCCCTCGGCTGGAGGTCTTCCCATGAACCGCTCGATCCTCGTCTCCGGCGCAGGCGTCGCCGGCCTCGCCCTCGCCCACCGGCTCGCGGCGGGCGGTGACGACGTGACCGTCGTCGAGCGCGCGACGTCGCCTCGCGCCGGCGGCTACAAGGTCGACGTGCGGGGTGCGGCCCTCGAGGTCCTGGACCGGATGGGCCTGCTGGCGGAGGCGCGCACGATGCGGACCGAGGTGCGCGCGGGCACGGTCGTCGACGCTCGCGGCCGACGCGCGGCCAGCATGGACGGCGACACGTTCGGCGGCCGGGTGCACGACGACGTCGAGCTGCTGCGGGGCGACCTGCACCGCCTGCTGCGCGAGGGCGCGGCCGGGGCCGAGCACGTCTACGGCGACTCGATCGCGTCGCTCGACGACACGGCCGACGGCGTCGAGGTCGGCTTCGCCTCGGGGCGCACGGGCCGCTACGACCTGGTCGTCGGCGCCGACGGGCTCCGGTCCACGACGCGCAACCTCGCCTTCGGCCCCGACGAGAGGTACGTCGCGGACCTCGGCTACTACGTCGCCGTCGCGACCGTCCCCAACCGCCTCGGCCTCGACCGCGAAGAGGTCACCTACGTCGGGCCCGGCCGCACGGCCCTGGTGTACGCGACCGCGCGCGAGGAGGGCGCGCGGGCGATGTTCCTGTGGTCGTCCGGGCCGCTGGGCCACCAGGGCCTCGACCGCGCCGGCCGGGAGGGGCTGCTCGCCGAGGCCTACGCCGGCGAGGGGTGGGAGGTGCCCGCCCTGCTCGCGGACGTCCCCGCCTCGCCCGACCTGCTGTTCGACTCCCTGAGCCAGGTGCGCATGGACCGTTGGTCGCAGGGCCGCACCGTGCTGCTCGGGGACGCCGCGCACTGCGCCTCGCCGGCGTCGGGGCAGGGGACGAGCATGGCCCTGGTCGGCGCGTACGTCCTGGCGGCCGCCCTCGACGCCCATGACGACCACGTCGCGGCGTTCGCCGACTACGAGCGGACGATGCGCCCGTTCGTGGACGCGAACCAGGCTCTCGGACCGGCGAACATCAAGCGGATGGTCGTCGGCTCGCGCGGGCAGGTGCGCGCCTCGCTCGCGATGCTGCGGGTGATGGACAAGCTGCCCGGCAAGGAGCGGATGATGGCCGCGATGACCGCGCCCATCCACCGGGCCGCCCGCGCCGTCGAGCTGCCTGCGCTGGTGCACTGACCACGTCAGAGCGGCAGTTCGTTCGCTGGTCGGCAGCTCAAGCTGCCGACCAGATCCCGAACTGCCGCACGGAAACCGGGAGAGAATGCTCGGGTGACTTCTCCCACCCGACTGCCCCGTGTCCGCGCCTCCGAGCTGGTGGGTCGCGGCTGGCTCAACACCGGCGGCCGCGACGTCTCGCTCGCGAACCTGCGCGGAAGAGTCGTGGTCCTCGACTTCTGGACGTTCTGCTGCATCAACTGCCTGCACGTGCTGGACGAGCTGCGCGAGCTGGAGGAGCGCCACCGCGACGAGCTGGTGATCGTGGGGGTGCACTCGCCCAAGTTCGCGCACGAGGCGGACCCGGACGCGCTGGCCGCCGCCGTCGAGCGGTACGAGGTGCACCACCCGGTGCTCGACGACCCGGAGCTCGTCACCTGGGGCGCGTACACGGCGCGGGCGTGGCCGACGCTGGTCGTCGTGGACCCGGAGGGCTACGTCGTCGCGCAGATGGCGGGGGAGGGGCACGCGTCGGCGATCGAGGCGATCGTGGACGAGCTGGTCGCGGAGCACGACGCGAAGGGCACGCTGCACCGCGGCGACGGCCCGTACGTGCCGCCCACGCCGGCGCCCAGCACGCTGCGCTTCCCCGCGAAGGCAGTGACGCTGCCCGGCGGGAACGTGCTCGTCGCGGACGCCGGGCACCACTCGCTGGCCGAGCTCGCACCCGACGGCGAGACGCTCGTGCGGCGCATCGGCAGCGGGGAGCGCGGTCTGGTCGACACGCGGGGCGCCGGCCCCGACGAGCCGCGGTTCAGCGAGCCGAACGGCCTGTGCCTCGTCCCCGACGAGCTGCGGCCCGCGCTCGGTTACGACGTCCTCGTCGCGGACACCGTGAACCACGCGCTGCGCGGCGTCCGGCTCGACGACGGCGCCGTGACGACCGTCGCGGGCACCGGCGAGCAGTTCATGGTGGGCGGTCAGGAGAACATCGTCGGCGCGCCCCATACGTTCGACGCGAGCGCGGCCCACCGGGCGCGGTCGGTCCGTCTCAGCTCGCCGTGGGACGTCACGTGGTCGCCGCGGCTCGGCGTGTTCGTCGTCGCGATGACGGGGAACCACACGCTGTGGGCGTTCGACCCCCTGGCGGACGACGGGCAGGGCACGATGGCGGTCGTCGCCGGCACGATGAACGAGGGGCTGGAGGACGGCCCCGGCGCGGGCGCGTGGTTCGCCCAGCCGTCGGGGCTGGCGCCGGCGACCGGCCCGGACGCCGGGGACGCGATCTGGCTGGCCGACGCCGAGACGTCCGCCCTGCGCCGCGTCGTCCCGGACGGCACGGGGCTCGCCGTGACGGTGCACACCGCCGTGGGGCAGGGGCTGTTCGACTTCGGCCACCGCGACGGCCCGGCGGCCGAGGCGCTGCTGCAGCACCCGCTCGGGGTGGCGGCGCTCGCCGACGGCAGCGTCGTCGTCGCCGACACGTACAACGGTGCGCTGCGGCGCTACGACCCGGCGTCGGACGTCGTCACCACGCTCGCCACGGGCCTCGCGGAGCCGAGCGACGTGCTGGTCGAGGTGACCGGGGACGCGGTCCACCTGCTCGTCGTGGAGTCCGCGGCGCACCGGCTCACGCGGGTCGCGCTGCCGGCCGACGTCGCGGGCGAGGTGCTCGACGGCGGGGCGCGACGCGTCGCGCGCCCGGCCACCGAGGTCTCCCCGGGCGAGCTGCGGCTGGACGTGCCGTTCGTGCCCGCGCCGGGCCAGAAGCTCGACGACCGGTGGGGTCCGTCCACGGAGCTGCGGGTCAGCGCCACCCCGCCAGAGCTCCTGCTCGACGGCGCGGGCGACGGCGTCGACCTCGCCCGGGACCTCGTCCTCAACCCCGACGTCGCCGAGGGTGTGCTGCACGTGACAGCCAAGGCCGCGTCGTGCGACGTCGTCCCCCTCGGCCCGGACGGCGAGCCCGACCCGGGCGTCTTCCCCGCGTGCCACCTGGCGCAGCAGGACTGGGGCGTCCCGGTGCGGATCACGCCCGGTGGCGACGCGACCCTCGTCCTGCCGCTGCGGGGCTGACGCCCGCGCGGGATGAGAAGGCCCTCATCCCCGCTCCACGTGCCGCTCATCGGGCCGCCGCACGCTTCAGGTGTCCGCACCGGAACGACACGGAGGTTCTTCGATGAGCACGCACACCGCACCCCTGGGCCGCGCCCGCCGGATCACGGCGCTGTCCCTGGCGACGCTGACGGCCGCCGGCCTGTCCGCCACGGCCTTCGCCTCCTCCGCGCAGGCCGCCGCCCCCACCTGCTTCGGCCTGCGCGCGACGATCGTCGGCACGGACCGGGCCGACGACATCCGCGGCACGTCCGGGCGCGACGTCATCGTCGCCCTCGGCGGCGC
This sequence comes from Isoptericola sp. NPDC055881, assembly GCF_053615895.1. Lineage (NCBI taxonomy): Bacteria > Bacillati > Actinomycetota > Actinomycetes > Micrococcales > Promicromonosporaceae > Isoptericola > Isoptericola sp. NPDC055881. The sequence goes on along the minus strand of NZ_JBSHCR010000039.1, from coordinate 35,638 downwards.
GGACGAGATCGACGGCCGGGGTGGCGACGACGTGATCTGTGCCGGGTCCGGCAACGACGAGGTCGAGGGCGGCTGGGGGCACGACAAGATCAAGGGCGGCACGGGCCACGACGAGATCGAGGGCGGCTCGGGCAACGACCGGATCGAGGCGGGCAGCGGCAAGGACCAGGTCGACGGCGACAGCGGCCGCGACGTGATCAAGGGCGGGGACGGCAACGACCACCTCGAGGGTGGCTCCGGCAACGACTCGCTGTCCGGCGGGTCGGGCCGCGACCTCCTGGAGGGGCAGCGGGGCGACGACCGGCTGAGCGGCGGCTCCGGCACCGACGTCGTGCGCCAGGGCAGCGCGTCGGAGCGCGACGAGGACCGGTGGGAGGCCCGGTACGGCTTCGACGACTGAGTCCGGGTCCGCGGACCGACGTCGGTGGTGGCCGGTAGCGTCCCGGCCATGACCGACACCGCGAGCGGCGAGGGGCCGGCGGCGTGGACCGTCGACCGGCACCTCGCGGACCTGCCCGCCTCGACGCTGGCGCTCTACCGGGCGTTCATGGACCGGGCCGAGGGGATCGGTCCGTTCACGCTGGCCGTCTCGAAGTCGGCCATCACCCTCAAGGGGTCGCGCCGCGGTTTCGCCGGTGTCGTCCCGCGTGCCGGTGTGCTGCGCGGCTACCTCGACCTGCAGCGCGTGGTCACCGACCCTCGCATCACGAGCTCCGCGCCGTACACCCGGCGGCTGTTCGTGCACTACTTCCGCATCACGGAGCCCGGGCAGCTCGACGGCGAGTTCGTGGGCTGGCTGCGCGAGGCGTATGCCGTCGGCGCGGGCGCCCACGTCGGCAAGGTCGGCGGATGACCGGCCGCAGGGACGGCGTCCTCGTCGCCGGACCCGCCTCGTGGAACCGCATCGTGCACCTGGACGCGTTGCCGGAGCCGACCCCGCACACCGTGTTCGCGCGGGGCGCCTACGACACGGTGGGCGGGACGTCGGCCGGCAAGGCGCTCAACCTCGCCGGCCTGGGCCGCGGCGTCGTGCTGCGCACGGTCCTGGGCGACGACGACGAGGGCGCGCGCGTACGCGAGGTGCTCGACGACGCCGGCGTGCGCGTCCTCGCCGAGCCCGCGCCGGACGGGCGCACCGAGAGCCACCTCAACCTCATGGACGCCGGTGGCGGACGCCTGTCCGTGTACGTGCGCGCGCCCGGCGAGGTCCCAGCCTCCGGGCCCGTCTGGGACGCGACGCTCGAGGCGGTGGACACGGCGGCGACCGTCGTCGTCGACCTCGCCGCCCACTCCCTCCCGGTGCTCGCCGCGGCCGCCGAGCGCGGGCGCGACGTGTGGGTGGACCTCCACGACTACGACGGCGCCGCCGCGTTCCACCGCCCCTGGGCGGAGGCCGGCACGCACGTGTTCCTCAGCTCCGACCGGCTGCCCGACCACCGGGCCTTCATGGCCGACCGGCTCGCCGCGGGTGCGCGGCTCGTGGTGTGCACGCACGGGGCGCGCGGGGCCACGGCCCTCACCGCGGACGGGTTTCTCGACGTCCCCGCCGAGCGCGTGGACGACGTCGTCGACACGAACGGCGCGGGCGACGGCTTCTTCGTCGCGTTCCTCGACGCGCACCTGCGCGGGGCGGACGTGGCGGAGGCGCTCTCCGCCGCCACCGCGCACGCCGCCCGCGTGGTCCGCAGCCCGGGGCTCGCGCCGGTCTCCTGACGCGACCGCGGGCGCCGCGGTCAGGCCAGGCCGACGTCGCGCGCGACGATCGCCGCCTGCATGCGAGAGGCGACCCCCAGCTTGGCCAGCACCCGCGACACGTGCGTCTTGGCCGTCGCCTCGGTGATGACGAGCTCGTCCGCGATGCCCTGGTTGGACAGCCCCCGCCCCAGCGCGCCCAGCACGTCCACCTCGCGCGGGGTGAGGCCCGCGAGCCGAGGGTCGTCGTCCGGGGCAGGGACGGGCAGCCCGGCGCCGGGCTGTGGCGCGCCCTCCCCGGGCGCACCGGGAGTGGCCGACGGCGCGGCACCGGCCGTCAGCTGCGCGAGCACCCGCCGCGTGACCTCGGGTGCGAGGACGCCGTCGCCGGCGGCGACCCGCCGCACCGCGTCGAGCAGCGCGGCGGGCTCGGCCGACTTGAGCAGGAACCCGGCGGCTCCCGCCCGCAGCGCGCCGTCCACGTACTCGTCGAGGTCGAACGTGGTGAGCACCAGCACGTCGGCCAGGCCCTCCGCGGTGATGAGGCGCGTCGCCTCGATGCCGTCCGTCCCGGGCATGCGCAGGTCCATCAGCACGACGTCGGGCCGCAGCGCCCGCGCGTTCGCGACCGCGGCGAACCCGTCGGCGGCCTCACCCACCACCTCGACGCCGTCGGCGGCGTCGAGGAGCAGGCGGAGCCCGGCGCGGATCGCGGCGTGGTCGTCGGCGAGCAACACCCGGACCGGGCCGGGCGGCGGAGAAGTCATCGGGCCAGGTCTCCGTCCCGTGCTCCGGCGCCGTCCCGGGCTCCGGCGGGGACGCACGCCCGCACCACCCAGCCGCCGTCGGCCGTGGGCGCCGCCTCGAACGTGCCGCCGAGCGCCTCGGCCCGCTCGCGCATGGTCAGCATCCCGGTCCCCGCGCTGAGGGGGAGGGGCACCGCGTCCGGGCCGCCAGCCGGCCGCTCCGGTGGCGGCGCGTTGCGCACCTCCAGCGTCACGCCGGTGGCGGGGCCCGGCGCCCGGGCCAGCCGCACGGCGACCGGGGCGCCGGGCGCGTGCTTGCGTGCGTTGGTCAGGGCCTCCTGCGCGATCCGGAACAGGGCGTGCCCGACGGCCGCCGGCAGGTCGGCGCGGGCGACGTCGCCGGGGTCGTCCACCACGACCGTCGCTCCGCCCGCCCGGGCGCTGCCGACCAGGTCGTCGAGCCGGTCGAGCCGCCCCGGGGCCGCGAGCGGGTCGCGGGGCGCGTCGGCGCGCAGCAGCTCGATCATCGACCGCATCTCGGTGAGCGACTCGACCGCGCTCGCCCGCACCTGCTCGAGCGCGCCGCGGTCCCGGTCGACGTCCGGCGGGGTGCTGAGCGCCGCGCCCGAGTGGATCGCGATCGTGGACAGGTGGGAGGCGATGACGTCGTGCAGGTCGCGCGCCATCGCCGCCCGCTCCGCCTGGACGGCCTCGTGCCGGTCGAGCTGCGCGATGCGGGCGAGGTCGGCGGCGCGCTCGCGCTCCAGCTCGGCGGTGCGCGCGGCCTCGTCGGCCCGCGACCGCTCCAGCGCCGCCAGCTCGGACTTCTGCCGCACGTTGGCCGCCCACCACATGGGGACCAGCAGGATCGCCCCGAGGTTCAGGCTCATGGCGACGAAGGCGCGCACGTCACGTGTGGCCTCGCCGACGGCGACCGCCCCGGCGACGCTCAGGACGATCGCCGTGCCCCACAGCCATCGGCGGGCGGTGGCGCCCGACCACGTCGCCGCCGCGAACAGCAGGTCCCACAGGACGAGCAGGATGGCGAGGCTGCCGCCCCAGGCCAGGTCGACGAGCGTGACCGCGACGCCACCGGCGAGCGCCGGCATCGGGTGGTGTCGCTTGGCGAGCGTGAGGGCGCACCCCACGGCGAGCAGCGCGACGCGCCACCACGGCTCGGGGGTGGTCGCGCCGACGGGGCCGACGTCGAACAGGCCGACGAGGCCCACCTGCAGGAAGAGCCAGCCGAGCACGAAGATGCCGACCGCCGTGCGGACGTCCCCGCGCCGGTCGTCGCCGCCCCACAGCCGCGCGAGGCCGCCCAGGGTGTGGGGCGCGGCGCGGTCGGTGGTCACCCGGCCATCCCAGCACAACGGGGCCGCGGGCGGATCGTCCGAAGGAGGTATGCCGGCCGGTGCGCGAGGATCACTCGTCCGGCCGACGACGTCGTGGCGCCCGCCGCCGAGGATCGGTGGCATGGACCTTCCCTTGCAGCTCGGCGGCGTGGAGGGCGTCGGGCTCGGCGCCCTGGCGGGCGTGCTGGTGGTGCTCGCCCTCGTGGACTCGACCAGCTTCGGCACCCTGCTGATCCCGGTGTGGTTGCTCCTGGCCCCCGGTCGCCCCCGGGCCTGGCGCATCCTCGCGTATCTCGGCACGGTCGCCCTCTTCTACCTGGCGGTGGGCGTGGCGGTGCTGCTCGGGGCGGGCGCCTTCCTGGAGCGGTACGGCGACGTGCTGGACTCAAGGCCGGCCATGATCGTGCAGCTCTTGCTGGGTCTCGGCCTCTTCGCGCTGAGCTTCCGCTTCGACGGCAAGAGGGCCGCGGCCCGCGCCGAGCGCGAGGGTGCCCGGCCGGGGCGGCTGTCGCGGTGGCGGGCCCGCGCGACAGGGCTGGAGGGCGGGTCGCTGCTGCCGCTCCTGGGTCTCGCCCTGGGGGCCGCGGCGCTCGAGGTCGGCACGATGCTGCCGTACCTGGCCGCGATCGGCCTGATCACGACGTCGGACCTCGCGACGGGCGCCGGCGTGGGCGTGCTGGCGGCGTACTGCGTGGTGATGGTGCTCCCGGCGCTGCTCCTGCTCGGCGGGCGCCTGGTCGCGGCCCGTGCCGTCGACCCGCTGCTGCGCCGCCTGGACGGGTGGCTGTCCAGGAACGCGGCGGAGATGACGGGCTGGGTCCTCGGCATCCTCGGGGTGCTGCTCACGCTCAACGCGATCGGCGCCCTCGGCTGGACCGGGTGACGCCTGCCGCGCGCCCGCGGCCGGTCAGCCTGCCAGGAGGGCGGGCAGCTCGAGCAGCGAGTCGACGACGGTGGCGCGCGCCGCCTCGGGCCGCGCGGCGTGCAGGTAGCCCCACGGGCCGCGCCGGAGGAGGACGGGCAACATCCCGGCGTCCGCGGCGGGCAGGACGTCGTTGTCGAGGCGGTCGCCGACGTAGGCGATCTCGGCGGCGGGCAGGCCGCTGAGCTCGGCGACCTTGGCGAAGAACTCCGGGTCGGGCTTCTGCACCCCCCACTCGTCGGAGGTGCGGATCGCGTCGACGGGCAGGTCCATCGCCTCCAGCGCCGCCCGGGCCTGGGGCGGCTGGTTCCCGGCGACGACGACGGCGAGGCCCGCGGCGCGCAGGGCGGCGAGCGCCTCGCGCACGTCCGGGTACAGGTCGTCGGCGTCGAAGTTCTCCCGGAGCCCGTCGGGGTCGTCGAGCGCCCAGCGCTCGATCTCGGCGGCCACGTCGACGTCGGGCCGCACCATCTCGAACGCGCGCTGGTGCGACAGGTCGAGCGCGGCGCAGCCGCCCAGGATCCCGAGGAACGTCAGGGCCGGGACGCCCAGCCGGTCCGCCCACCGGGTCCAGATCCGGGTCTCGTCGATCAGGGTCTCGCCGACGTCGAACACCACCGCACGCACCATGCCCGCGACCCTATCGGGCACGCCGCGCGCTGCCCGAGGACAGCCGGTTGTCAGCCTCCGTTCAGCCGCTGCGGCTATCGTGCGGAGCATGGCTGGTGCCGACGAAGACGTGACCGTTCCCGTGACGCTCTCCACCGCGTCGGTCTACCCACGCCGCGCGGCGTTCGCTTTCGAGGTCGCGGCGGAGCTGGGGTACGACGGGGTGGAGGTCATGGTCTGGGGGGACCAGGCCACGCAGGACCCTGCCGCGCTGCAGCGGCTCTCCGACGAGCACGGCTTGCCGATCCGGTCGGTGCACGCCCCGACCCTGCTGGTGAGCCAGCGGGTGTGGGGCCGGTCGCCGGCGGACAAGCTGCGGCGCGCGGTCGACATGGCCGGGGAGCTGGGCGCGCCGACGGTCGTGGTGCACCCGCCGTTCCGCTGGCAGTACAAGTACGCCCGGCAGTTCCAGGAGCTGGTGCACGAGCTCAACGAGGCCAGCGTCCACCAGCCCGGTGGGGTCACCGTGGCCGTCGAGAACATGTACCCGTGGAAGCCGCGCTCGCGGGGCGACCGGGAGCTGAAGGCGTACCTGCCCGGCTGGGACCCGGCGGAGCACGACTACGACGCCGTCACCCTGGACCTCTCGCACGCCGCGATCGCGCACCAGGACGGGCTCGCCCTCGTGCACGGCTTCGGCGACAAGCTGCGGCACGTGCACCTCGCCGACGGGACGGCGTCGGGACGCGACGAGCACATGGTGCCCGGGCGCGGCGACATGGCCTGCGACAAGGTGCTGGAGGAGCTGGTGCGGCGCGGCTACGCCGGCGACGTCGTCGTCGAGATCTCGACGCGCAAGGCGCGCACCGCGAGCGAGCGGCACGCGGACCTGCAGGCGGCCCTCAAGTTCGCGCGGGCGCACCTGGCGTCCGTGCCCGAGCCGTACCAGCCGCCTCCGCCCGAGCACCACCACCTGCCCGCCGACGCCTGGTAGGCGTCAGGCGGCCGGGACAGGCAGCCGGACGGGTGGGGCCCGCCGTCAGGCGACGGGGACGCGGGCGCCGACGGCCCGCAGCACGAACGCCTCGGTGGCGCGGACGGCGCGTTCCCGAGCGTCGGGGTCGTCCGGGACGAGGCGGCCCGACAGGCACGCGTTCACCAGCTGCACGGTCGGCTCGATGTCCTGCTCGGGGAACTCGCCCTCCGCGATCCCGGCCCGCAGGATGCGCTTGAGGATGGACTCGACGATCTCCGCGTGCTCGCGCAGTCGTGCCTGCGTGGTGCGCGAGAGCACGGTGCGCAGGTCCGGGCCAGGAGCGAGGTGGAAGACGCGGGTGAGCTGCGCCTGCTGGCGGATGTAGGTGCGCAGCTGCTCCACGGGGTCGTCGACCTCGGCGAGCGCCCGCTCCAGGGTCTGCGCGTACTGCTCGGTCTCGTGGGTGATGAAGCCCAGCAGCAGCGCTTCCTTGTCCGGGAAGTGGTTGTAGACCGCGGTCCGCCCCACGCCGGCCGCCGTCGCGATGTCGGCGAGGGTGACCGAGTCGAAGCCGCGCTCGGACATCAGCGTCGACAGCGCGGTGAACAGCTTGTGCCGGGTCATCTGGCGGTGCTCGTGGAGGCTCTTCCCGATGATCTTGGGCATGCTGACATCATAGGCATCCGTTGTCAGCACCTCGGGACGCTAGGGTGCCGGTGTGACCGAGCCCACCGCACCGTCCGAGCCCGTGCCCGCCGACCGTCCGGCCAGCATCGTGCCCGACACCAAGGACTGGACCTGGGTGCTCGCGCGCCCGTGCCCCGAGTGCGGCTTCGTCGCCGCCGACGTCGCCGTCGCGGACGTCGGCCCCGCGGTCCGGGAGTCCCTGCCGCGGTGGCGCGCCGCCCTGGAGCGTCCCGACGCGGCGACGCGGCCCAGCCCTGAGGTGTGGTCGCCCCTCGAGTACGCCGCGCACGTGCGCGACGTCTTCCGGATCTTCGACGAGCGGCTGGCGCTCATGCTGACGCAGGACGACCCCGCGTTCGAGAACTGGGACCAGGACGTCACGGCCGTCGAGAGCGGCTACGCCCACCAGGTCCCGTCGGCTGTCGCGGACGAGATCGACGTCGCGGGGCACGTGGTGGCGGCGGCGTTCGATGCCGTCGACGCGGGACAGGAGGGGCGCACCGGCCGGCGGTCGAACGGGTCGGTGTTCACGGTGCTCACCCTCGGGCAGTACTTCCTGCACGACGTCGTGCACCACCTGCACGACGTGCGCGCCTGACCCGGGCGTCGTCCACAGGCTCTGTCCACAGGCACTGTCCACAACTGTCCCCGGCAGAACCCTCGTGCGCGCCGCGCGGCCCTCACCTGCGACGTTCCATGCTGGAACCGTGCCGGAGTTGACGGTCGACCCGTCACGAGCATGCCGCCAGAGCCGTGGAAAGGTGCCCGGAGCCGCGGAATTCCGCGGTTCCTGACGTGTCCGGGAGCCGGGTGCCCGGGCACTCGGAGGCGCGGCCACCGGTGCGTCGTCGTCGCTGGCGCGTGTCGCCCCCGGCGCGTCGTCCACAGATTTCTTCCACAGCCCTGTGGGTGGTGTGGGGATTCCGCGGGTGAGGTTGTGGACAAAGCTGTGGCCGGAGACCCGGCCGAAATTCTCCTCCCCGCACCCCTTGCACCGCACCCGTGGCGGGTCTAGAAACGTGCCTACCGGTCTTGTGGAGATCGGGTCGGCGTACCTCTTCAGAACGGCGGTCGCCTGCCCTCTCCCCGGGACACGGTCGACCGGAGAACGACGGGCCGTCCCGTACCGCGGTGCGGGTTGTGGGTGACGACACAGGTGTCTGTACGGGGCCGGAAGACCACCCGCGCCCGGCTGTTCGTGGAGAACGGGTTCCTGAGAGGCGACGACGCACCAGGCCTCGCGGACGGGACACGACGAGCGGTCGGGGTCGTGACGTCGCCACGGCACCCCTGGTCCCCGGGAAAGTCGACCAGGGGTACGCGGTTCTCCGAGGCCCCCCGGCCGCCCCGGGGGGCCTCGGCACGTTCCGGGCCGCCGCTGCCGCCGGCCGCTCCTCGGTCCGACCCCCGCGGCCTAGGCTCGGGCCATGAGCAACCTGGAGACGCGCCCCACGGAACGCACCTGCACCGCCGGTGAGCGACCGACCGGCGTCGAGCTGCTCACGGCGCGTGAGGTGCCGCTCGGCGGCCCGCGTGCCATGAACGTGCGCCGCACCATCCCGCAGCGGCAGCGCTCGCTCGTGGGGGCGTGGTGCTTCTGCGACCACTACGGGCCGGACGACGTCTCGGGCTCGGCGGGCATGCAGGTGCCGCCGCACCCGCACATCGGGTTGCAGACGGTCTCGTGGTTGTTCGCCGGCGAGATCCTGCACCGGGACTCGGTGGGGTCCCTGCAGACGGTGCGTCCAGGCGAGCTCAACCTCATGACGGCAGGCGTCGGCATCTCCCACTCCGAGGAGTCCCCGGCGCAGGGGCGGCCGCCGATGCTGCACGGGGTCCAGCTGTGGACGGTGCTGCCCGATGCGGACCGCCGGTCGGAGCCGCACTTCGAGCACCACGGTGACCTGCCGGTCGCGACGCACGACGGCGCGCGGGTCCAGGTGTTCATGGGTGCGCTCGACGTGGCGGGGGAGCGGCTGTCGTCGCCGGCACGCACGTACACCCCGCTGGTCGGCGCGCAGCTCGACCTGCCGGCGGGCGCGACCCTCGAGCTGGGCACCGACCCGTCGTTCGAGCACGCGCTGCTGGTGGACGCCGGGGACGCCGCCCTCGAGGGGGAGACGGTGCCTCCGGCGCAGCTCGGCTACGTCGCCCCGGGGCGCGACCGGCTGGTCGTGACCGCGGGCGCCGCGCCCGTGCGCGCCGTCCTCATCGGCGGCGAGCCCTTCACGGAGGACGTCGTCATGTGGTGGAACTTCGTGGGCCGCACGCACGACGACGTGGCACAGGCGCGTGCCGACTGGATGGCCCAGGTGGCGGACGACGGCGAGGCGTCGCCCACCCGGTACGCCGACGGTGCCACGGGGCGACGGTTCGGGCAGGTGCACGGGTACGCGAGCGGGCCGCTGCGCGCGCCCGCCCTGCCCGACGTGCACCTGCGGCCGCGCACCCGCCGCTGAGCGCGGTGCCGGGTGCGCGGCCGGGCGCCCCGAGTCAGGTCCGGGGGAACGTGACCCGCAGCGTGGCCGTGCCGTCCGTCGTCGAGCGCACCGTCAGCCGCAGCGCCCCCGAGCGGGTGGTGAACGTCGAGCCCTTGCGCAGGTTCGAGTGCCGGGCCGACTCCTTGCCCATCGGCACGATGAGGTGCTCGCCCGGGTAGGCCCAGGTCGAGCCCTCCCGGCCGAACCGGCTCACGGTGACGCCGTACGACACCGTGTAGTCGGACGCGGCACGCCAGGGCATGCCGCCCAGGTACGGGTAGCGCGCGCCGGACTGCCGGCGGAGCTCGACGTAGTAGTACTGGCCGGTCTTCGGGTCGACGGCGCGCAGCAGCGTCGGCCGGCTCGTGCTCCGGTGCCGGGCGTCGATCACGACGGTGCGGGCGCCGGACTTCTTCGTCACGGTGGCGACGTCGGACCCCGGTAGGACGCCCAACCGCTTCAGCTGGGCACGGGACAGGGGCGAGGTGCCCACGGCCGCGAAGTCGGACCCCATGAGGTCCATCGGGTCCAGGCCCTGGGCCATGCCGCAGCGCGGCGACGTGAAGCTGCCGTCGGGGGCGCCGGTGCACCACCCCACCCCGGAGTGCTCGAGGCCCAGGTTGTGGCCCAGCTCGTGCGCCAGCGTCGAGACCGCGGTCGCGTACTGGGCGTGGGAGAAGCGCGAGCTGCGGGCCTCGCCGTCGGCGCCGCCGAACAGGGAGAACGACCAGCCGCCAGGGTTGTCGCGGCTCGCCTTGTTCGGCAGGGAGCCGAGCCCCAGCGTGCCGAGGCACGTGTCGCCGTAGCGCGAGCCGCCCGGGTAGTCGCCCCGGACGTAGGGGAACAGCACGACGAGGTGCTCGCGCGTGCCCGGACCGAGGGTGCGGGAGTCGAACCATCCGGTGCCGTAGTGCGCCCGGCCGCCTGCCTTGACCTGCTTGAGGATGCCGCCCGTCGTCGAGCAGGACCCGTCCCCGGTCTTGATCCGTTCGATCGCCGAGCTGCGCACGAACTTGATCCGCCCGCCCGACTGTGCCGACCAGTACGCCGAGACCTTCGCCAGCAGCGCGTCGACGTCGCGGTCGCGCACCAGCTGGGCGGCACGGTTCTGCGTCATCCAGCGCGGCGTCGCGACGGCGACGTCCACCCGGTGCACGCTGCGGTCCGTCTGGGCCCGCATCGTGGAGCGTGCCATGTCGGGCGAGGCGCCCACGGCCGACTGCCAGCGGACGACGTCGTCGACGGTGCCGGCGCCGACGTCCGGGCGGACCGGGTCGATCGCACCGACGGTGGAGGCGGCGACGCCGGACGCCGCGACCGACGTGGTCGACGCCGCCGACGCGGTCGCCACGGGTGGTGCGCCGGACGCGGCGAGCGGCTCGGCGAGCAGTGCGGCGGTGACGAGGGCGGCGACGGTGACCGCGCGAGCCTGCATGACGTTCCCCCTGGGGCTCCGGCGTGGCGCCGGGAGGCGCGCACGGGTGCGAGAAGCGTAGGCGTCCCCCCGCGCTGCTGCCTGCCCGGTCCACGGTGACGTCGCCCGTCCGCAGGGTGAAATCGTCGCCCGGGGCTCCGGCGTCGCGCCCGAGCCCCCGAGGCGTCGCAGTGCGAGCGCGGTCAGAGCAGGCGGAGCTCCACCACGGGGACGACACGCAGCCAGTCGGCCTCGCCCTGCTCCCGGGCCAGGGGTGCGGCCCACTCCTCGAGCACCGGGCGCAGCTGCGCCCACGGGCCGGGGTGGGCGTCGGTGTACGCGCGCAGGACCGCTGCGCCCTCGTCGGGGGGCAGCACGACCGCCCGTGCCCGCGCGTCGCGCCGCAGGCCGAGGGAGACGAGCACCCGCGGGTCCGCCCGCACGTTGCGGAACCACTGCGACAGCGGCCCCAGGCCGGCGACGACGACGGCGCGGTCGCGTGCCGGCCGCGCGACGACCTCGAGCACGACGTACCGCCGCTGCCCGCTGCGGCGGCCGCGGTGCTGCATCATCAGCAGCCGCCCGCCGGCGAGGAAGCCGAGACCGGACCGGAACAGCCCGATCGGGGCGCGGACGAACCACCGGGTGTGCAGGGCGCGGGACGCGAGGCTCATGCCCTCGAACCTAGGTTCCGTCGCGCGCGCCGACACGTCGAGGGCGACTTCCCGCCCGCCGCGCCTGGCCGTGAGGGAGCCGGTGGGGATAATCGCCCGCGTGGACATCGAGAGCGGCTGCCGCGCGTTCGTCGCGGTGAGCGAGCGCCGAAGCTTCACCGGGGCGGCGTCGGCGATCGGTGTGCCGCAGCCGGTGGTCAGCCGCCGGGTCGCCGCCCTCGAGGCCCACCTGGGCGGAACCCTGTTCGACCGGACGACGCGCGAGGTGTTCCCGACCGCGCTGGGACGGCGGTTGCTCCCTGCCGCGCAGCGCGTCGTCGACGCGGTGGACGACCTGCGGGCGACAGCCGCCACGCAGGAGGCCGCTCCCGTGCGGCTGGCCGTCCCGGACGACATGTCGCCGACGGCCACGGCCACGCTGATCGGCGACGCCCAGCAGGAGGGCATCCTGCTGCGGGTCGTCCCCGCCCCGCCTGCCCGACGTGCCGAGCTGGTTCGGGACTCGCTCGCCGACGCGGCGCTCGTCGCCGCCACCACGGGCGCGGCGCGCTGGACGGCGCCGCTCGGGCTGGGCGGGTGCGGTCCGGACGGCGGGGCGCGGACGTATCTCGACGAGCTGGCACCCCGCCGCGGTGAGGGCGGTCCTGCGCGCCGCGTGTGGGTCACCCCGGAGGACGACAACGCCCTGGTGGGGGACTTCCTCGTGCGGCACGCCGTCGCCGCGGGGTGCCTGCCAGGACAGGTGCGGGTGGCGCCGCTGGTCCCCGGCCTGGCGGCCGTGACGACCAGCGCGGACCTGCTGCTGTGCACGCCGGCGCAGGCCCGCGAGCTGGGCCTCTCCTGGACGGCGCTCGGCGGGATCGACCTCGCCCGCACCTACCGCCTGGAACGCCGGGCCGGTGGCCAGGCGGCCGTGGACGCCGTCCTGGACACGTTGGCCGCGGCTGTCGCGCTCGCGCTGGGCGCGGCGGAGGTCGCGGCATGAGGGGCGGGTCCGGCGGGTCCGTGGTGGCGCACGAGGTCCGGCGCGTGCGGGACGACCTGGCAGACGCCGGGCTGACGGCCGGGATCCTCGTGCGCGACCTGGACTCCGGGCACGAGGTCGGCATCGACCCGCACCTGGACCTGCCGGTCGCCTCCTTGGTGAAGATCCCGGTGGCGCTGGCGACGCTCGAACGGATCCGCCGCGGTGATCTCGACGGCGGTACGCCGATCACGGTCGCCCCAGGGCGGGTCACGACCGCCGGGCCACCGGGCACGACCCGCTTCCGCCATCCCGCCTCGGTGGCGCTCGAGGACCTCGTCTACCTGGCCGTCTCGCTGAGCGACAGCAGCGCCTGCGACGCACTCCTCGCGCTCACCCCGCCCGCCCGCGTCGGGCAGCTGCTGCGGGAGCTCGGGCTGCCGGACATCGAGATCCGGCACGGTCTGGGCGAGCTGGGCGACACCCCCGTCGAGGCGCTGGAGCACCGGCATCCCGGCCTGGGCCACGCCTTCGCGGCGATGGCCACCACGGCGAACGGCGGCAGCGTGATCCGGTGGCTCGACGTGTCCGTGACGACGACCTCCTCCGCCCGGGTGCTGGCCGACCTCCTCGCCGCGGTCTGGGACCCGGACCGGCTGGACCCCGCGGTGTCTGCCCGGTTGCGCGAGCTGCTCGCCGCCAACGTGCACCGGCAGCGCCTGGCGCCGGAGTTCGACCGCGACTCCTCCCTCTGGTCCTCCAAGACGGGCACGGTGCTCAACCTGCGGCACGAGGCAGGCGTCGTCGAGCACGCAGACGGCGGCAGAGTCGTCGTCGTGGTCCTCAGCCGCTCCGACGTGCCGGCGGGCGCGCAGCCGGCCGCGGAGATCGTCCTCGGGCGGGCGGCGCGCCGGCTGCACGACCTGGTGCGTCGCACCTCGCCGCCCGCCCGGGGGGCCGCTCCTGGTCAGAGGAGGTCGAGCGGCGTCCGGTAGTCAGGCACGACGACCCGGGTGCGTGGCGAGGCGCGGCGGACCGACCGCACCATCGAGCGCAGCTGCCCGGCGGTCTTGGCGTCCTGCACGGTGGGCGGGTCGGTCGGCGGGGCCTCGAAGTGGTCCCAGTGGACGGGGACCACCAGCCGCGGCCCCCCGAGCGCGTCCATGAGCCGGGCGGCGTAGTCGCTGGTGACGTCGTTGGCAGGCACCGGCACGGCGACCGCGTCCGGCCGCAGCCCCCGCAGCGACACGTCGTCGAAGTCGCTCGCGCCCAGGAGCAGCACGCTGCGCCCCGAGGGCGCGCGCAGGAGGTACGCGAGGGTGTCGCCCTCCGGCAGGTCCGCGACGGTCGCCGGGGGAGCGGGCACGGTGTGCCGCACGCCGGGAAACAGCACGCCGCCGTTCCCGGAACGGCTGTGCAGCGACCGGACCGCGCGGACCACCAGGTCGCCCACGACGATCTCCTCGCCGCCCTTGAGCACCGCGACCTGAGCGGCGGCCGTCCCGAGGGACTGTGCGAGGTGGTAGCCGGTGAGGGTGGTGAACACCGTGCCGCCCCGGGTGGCGGCGATGTGCGGGACGTCGCCGAAGTGGTCCCAGTGCGTGTGGGTGACCAAGGTGGCGGTGACCGGGTCCGAGGCGTCCGCCGGTCCCAGGGCGGCATCGACGGCCGTGGGGTCCACCGTGAGCCCCGTGCTCGGCACGAACCGGCCCTTCGCCAGGCCGGTGTCGAAGCGGGTCAGGTAGGGATCCACGAGCAGCCGCGTCCGGGGCGAGCGGACCTGCCAGCCCGCGACGCCCAGCCAGCGGAACGTCGCGAAGCCGCCGACTCCCGTCGCTCGTGACGCAGCCAGGGCGGAGGGTGTGCCGCTCAGGGCTCCGGCGGCGGCCGTGCCGGCCGCGGCGAGCAGGGTCCGGCGGCGGACAGGGTGGGGCATGGTCGTCTCCTCAGGTCGTCGTGGTGACGACCGTGGCAGCCGGAGATCGATGCGCACCAAGACGGCGAGGCGCGTACTCATGCACGAGGTGCATGAGTGGCCGGTGGCTGCGTGCGGCCGTGCCCGAGAACGACGAAGGCCCGGACCGTGTCGGTCCGGGCCTCGCGATGGAGCGGGTGACGGGAATCGAACCCGCGCTGTCAGCTTGGGAAGCTGAAGTTCTACCATTGAACTACACCCGCGCAGCAGCACCTGACGGTGTGCGCGCCCCGATCATACCCAACGGGGACGGATGCTCCGAACCCCGTGCGTCGTCGTCGGGACAACCGGCGGCCGGCACGCCGCGGGCGGCGTGCCGGCGACGGCGTCAGAGCGGACGGATGTCCGAGGCCTGGAGGCCCTTGGGGCCCTGGGTGACCTCGAACTCGACCTGCTGGCCCTCGTTCAGGGTGCGGAAGCCGCTGGCCGAGATCGCGCTGTAGTGCGCGAACACGTCGGCGGTGCCGTCGGAGGGGGCGATGAAGCCGAAGCCCTTCTCCTCGTTGAACCACTTCACAGTTCCGGTGGTCATGTTGTCTTCTCTCGTTGATGCGACGGACCCGCGAACGTGGGTCCGGTCGTCGCGCCCGATCGGGCACGGACGGTGTGGGTGCGGGCTCGACGAGCGCGCACGGTGCCCTGGCGTGACGGGGCAGGAAGCCGCGTCGCCTGGGCAAGGGTGGGGACGACCGCGACCAGCCGCGTGTAGCGGTCGTGGACGTGGAAGCCGTCGGGAAGTCGGGTGATCATGCCGCCGTACTCGCCGTCGACCGTCGCGACCCACAGGTCGTCGTCGGCCCGGCGCCACACGGGGATCGATCGAGATTCGCCCTCTGCCGCAGACGCGGAGGCGGGCCGTTCGATGGTGGAAGAAGTGATGCTCTCTGCTCTCGCTCCGCGCTCGCTGGGCGGAGATCGTCGGTGGACAGCGGTGCTGTCACGTGCGCGGGACCATGCTTCGATGCCGTGGACCGAAGAGTGCCATGGAGTCGTTCCCCAGGCGTGCGCAGCGTCCAGGATACACGAGGCCGGACGCCGTCCGGCATCGGGGCCCCCAGGGAGCATGGTCGCGGCGGCTCAGCGCGCCACGCGCACGGTGCGTGAGCGTACGTGGGCGCCCGGCGGGCCCGGCGACTACCGTGTCCCCGTGCTGCTCTCCGACCGCGACATCCGGGCCGAGCTCGACGCCGGGCGGGTCGTCCTCGACCCGTACGAGGCGTCGATGCTCCAGCCCTCCAGCATCGACGTCCGCCTCGACCGGTACTTCCGGCTGTTCGACAACCACAAGTACCCGTTCATCGACCCGTCGCAGGAGCAGCCGGAGCTGACGCGGCTGGTCGAGGTCGCGCCGGACGAGCCGTTCGTGCTGCACCCGGGGGAGTTCGTGCTCGGCTCGACGTTCGAGTCCGTCTCCCTGCCCGACGACGTCGCGGCGCGCCTGGAGGGCAAGTCCTCGCTGGGGCGGCTCGGGCTGCTCACGCACAGCACGGCGGGCTTCATCGACCCGGGCTTCTCGGGCCACGTGACGCTCGAGCTGAGCAACGTCGCGACGCTGCCGATCACGCTGTGGCCGGGCATGAAGATCGGCCAGATGTGCTTCTTCCGGCTGTCGTCCCCGGCCGAGCACCCGTACGGCTCCGACGCGTACGGGTCGCGGTACCAGGGCCAGCGGGGCCCGACGGCGAGCCGGTCGTGGCAGTCCTTCCACCGGAGCACGGTCTGACCGGCGCGCGGGGCCGCGGCCCCGGGGCCGACGGCGGGGCGCAGGACGCGTTCCGCGACGGGTCGCGTCGTCGCTACGCTCGGTCCCGCCGCGCCGGCACCGGCGCGGGGCGCACCGCGTCCGTGTCTCGGAAGGAGCTCCGCCAGATGGCCCAGCACCAGCCTGCCCTGCCCCCGCTTCCGACGGTGTCGGCGCAGGGTCACCAGGCCCGCCACCTGCTCGGGGTGCCCGCCGACGTCGTCGTCGACGAGATCGAGGTGCTGGCGATGTCGCGCTTCGTCGGCACGCGCTGGGACGTGGTGCCGGCGGACCTGCCCGGTGCCGACGTCCCGGTGGGCCGGATGGCGAACCCGGGGGAGCCGGGCGTGCTGCGGCTCTCGCGGCACAGCGCCCTCTCGGGGCCGTACGCGCCGTCCGGCAAGGGTGTCGACGCGGGGCTGCCGCCCGGCACCGAGATGGTCTTCGACGTCGTGTGCCCGCGGGAGCGCTGGGACGACGCCACCCGCTTCGGCGGCGACCGGGACGGCATCGGGCGCGCGTTCCCCGCGGCGCTGCCGAACCGGGAGGAGGAGCGCGTCGTGCAGTGGCTCGTGCAGGCCGCGCGTCGCCTGGGCGGCTCGGTACGCCTCGACGTCGCCGGCACCTGGGCCGACGACGACGGCGGCCGGCGCAGCGCCGGGCCGGGCGTGGTGCTGACGCCGGACCCGGGCCGCGACGTGGACCTCACCGTGTACTCCGACATCTGGCTGGACCCGCAGGCCGCGCACCGCGTGCTGCAGGCGGTGCACCCGCGCGTCGTGCTCGCCACCGAGGGCAAGCCCTACCAGGGCCCGCCGCGCGGGCTCGCCGACCGCCCCCTGTACCCGGGCGAGCCGCTGGACCCCGAGGTCCGCAAGGCCATCCACGAGCGGGCGGACGACGTCGACATCGACGCCCTGCAGGCGCCGATGGTGCTGGACGCCTACGGGCTGACCAGTGACCTCGGCCTCGACGGGTCGATCACGGTCGAGGTGGTCGGCGACGAGACCCTCCCGCTGCTGGTGCGGGAGTTGCCCTGGGCGGCGTCCGGTGCCGTCTGCTACCACGTGCGCTGGGACGCCCCGGACGTCTACGAGGCCAACCAGGAGTTCCCGCAGGCGGCGCACGTCGTCGCGCGGCGCCGCGCGGCGGACCTCGTCGGGAAGATGGCGGTGGCGATCCACGCCGCGGTCGGCGGCGAGATCGCGGACGAGTCCGACTTCCTCCTCGCGCCCGAGGACCTCTGACCGCCTCTCTGCTTGGTGCTCTCCCTGCCACGCTCCTTGCCGCGCTCCGCTCCCGACGGGCCTGGCCTGCCTGTTTGACACCCCCTGCGGACGCCGCTTAGCGTTCACCTCGGAAAGCGTATTCCGCGAGGTTCATCACAGTGGCGTGAGGAGCAGCATGGTGACGACGACACCGGGGTCGGCGATCGGGCGCACGAGCCGAGCGGTCGAGGAACCCCAGAACGAGGCACGGCGCGCACGGCCGCTGCCCGCACCCGTGCGCTGGGCGCTGGACCAGTGGCGGCCCATCGCGTTCGTCGTCGCGCTGTTCCTGGTGTGGTGGTTCGTCACGGCGCAGGGGCTCGTCGCGCCCTACGTGCTCCCGTCGCCCGCGGACACCTGGGCGGCGGCGACCGAGAACGTCGACTACCTGCTGCACCACACGTACGTGACGACCTACGAGACCGTCGTCGGCTTCGTGATCGCCGTCGTGGTCGGCGAGCTGGTGGCCGTGCTGATGGCCTACTCGCGCAACACGGAGAAGACGCTCTACCCGATCATCCTCGTGGCCCAGGTCATCCCGAAGATCGCCGTCGCCCCGCTGTTCGTCGTGTGGCTCGGCTTCGGGCTGGCGCCCAAGATCACCGTCGCCGTGCTCATGGCGTTCTTCCCCGTGGTGGTCTCCGGCCTGGCCGGGCTGCGCTCCGTGGACCCCGAGATCCTGCAGCTCACCTCGACGATGGGCGCGAGCCGCGTCAAGACGTTCGCCAAGGTGATGTTCCCGGCCTCGCTGCCGCAGCTGCTGTCCGGCCTCAAGGTGGCCGCGACGCTCGCCGTCACGGGCGCCGTCGTCGGCGAGTTCGTCGGGGGCAACGACGGGCTCGGCTACGTCATCCTGCAGGCCAACGGCAACATCGACACCGCGATGCTCTTCGCCGCCCTGTTCATCATGTCCGCCCTCGGCATCGTCCTCTTCGCCGTCATCCAGGTCGCCGAGCGCTTCCTCATCGGCTGGCACGCGTCGCGGCGCCTCGAGTCGGCCGCGACCACCGTCGCGGCCTGACCGCAGTCTCCGTGCGCCACCCGCGCAACCCGCAGGACCCCCACGTGCAAAGGAGCACCCAGATGTCTCTCCGATCGTCCGTCCGGTCGAAGGCCCTCGTCGCCGCCTCGGCCGTCTCCGCCGTCGCCCTCACGCTCGCCGCCTGCGCGCCGTCCACCGACGGCGGCACCGAGGCCGAGGCCCAGGGCGCGGCCGACGCGACCGACGTCACCCTGATGCTCAACTGGTACCCCTACGGCGAGCACGCCCCGTTCTACTACGGGCTCGAGGAGGGCATCTTCGCCGACCACGGGATCAACCTGAAGATCGAGGCCGGGCAGGGCTCCACCAAGACGGCCCAGGCCGTCGGTGCCGACCAGGTCCAGTTCGGGTGGGCCGACACGCCCGCCGTGCTGGCCAACATCGACAAGGGCGTCAAGATCCGCAGCCTGGGCGTGTTCCTCCAGACCACCCCGTCGTCCGTGCAGGTCTACACCGACTCCGGCATCAAGGAGCCCGCAGACCTCGCGGGCAAGACGATCGCCGTCTCGGCGGGCGACGCCCCGACCACGACCTTCCCGCTCTACCTCGAGGCCGCCGGCGTGCCCGAGGACGCGGTGACGCAGCAGAACCTCGACCCCGCGGGCAAGATCTCGGCGATGCTCACGGACAAGGTGGACGGCCTCATCGGGTTCGCGCACGACCAGGGCCCGACGATCGCCGCCAAGAGCGGCCGGGACATCACGTACCTGCGCTACTCGGACGTCGGGCTCAACTTCTACAGCAACGGGCTCATCGCCTCCGAGGGCACCATCGAGTCCGACCCCGACCTCGTGAAGGAGATGGTCGCGGCGACGTCCGAGGCGTTCGCCGCGGCCGCCGAGGACCCGGACGCCGCCGTCGCCTCCATGGAGGGCAAGGACCCGCAGATGCCCGCGGCCGACGTGCTCACCGAGCAGTGGAAGCAGACCATCGACCTGCTGCACACCGACGCCACCGCCGACGAGGCGCCCGGCGTGAACGCGCCCGAGGACTGGGCGGCGACCCTGGACGTGCTGTCCAGCTCCGGCCTCATCGCCGAGGGCACCACGGCAGACGACTACTTCGACGACTCGTTCGCCCCGGCGAACTGAACGGAGGCGTCATGACCACCACGACCACGGGCGGGCTCTCGGGCGGGACCACCGCGACCGACACCGTCGTCGACGTCGAGGACGTCTCGGTGACGTTCCGCAGCCGTCGGGTGTCGACACCCGCGCTGGGGTCGGTCGACCTCCGGCTCGCGCGCGGCGAGTTCGTCACGATCGCGGGGCCGTCGGGTTGCGGCAAGTCCACGCTGCTCAAGGTCGTGGCGGGCCTGACCGCCCCGACGACGGGGCAGGTGCGGCTGCGCGGCGAGGTGGTGCGGGGGCCCCGTCAGGACATCGGCTTCGTCTTCCAGCGCGCGGCGCTGCTGGAGTGGCGCGACGTCCGGGCGAACATCCTGCTGCAGGCGGAGATGCGTGGCATGGACGGCGCCACCGCGCGGCGGCGGTGCGACGAGCTGGTCGAGATGACCGGGCTGTCCGGCTTCGAGAAGGCGATGCCGCACGAGCTGTCGGGCGGCATGCAGCAGCGCGTGTCCCTGTGCCGCGCCCTGCTGCACGAGCCGGACGTGCTCCTCATGGACGAGCCGTTCGGCGCGCTCGACGCGCTCACCCGGGAGCGCATGAACGTCGAGCTGCACCGCATCTGGCGCGAGACCGGCATCTCGGTGCTCCTGGTCACCCACTCGGTGGCGGAGGCGGTGTACCTCGCCAACCGCGTCGTCGTCATGGGCCCCCGCCCGGGCACGATCATCGAGGAGCTCACGGTCGACCTGCCGGCCGAGCGCGACTACGGCGAGACGGTGCGCGACGCCGAGTTCGGCCGGGTCTCGGGGCGGGTGCGCGAGCTGCTCGGGTCGCCCGGCGGGGACTGACGACGCGGGCCGCTCCCCGCCCCGCCAGCCCGAGAGGGCGGGGAGCGGCCCGGGTCACACGCACGTGTCAGCTCGTTCGCACCGGGACCATCGCTTGTTGCCGGTAAGGTAAAGGGCATCGCCCCGCCCCTCGACCGGACGGAGTGCTGTGCTCCCAGTGCTGCTCTTCACCTTCCTGCTGGCCCTCGCGGCGCCGGCTCTGGTGGCATGGCTGGGCAGACGGGCGTTCTGGGTGCTGGCCCTCGGGCCGGCGTCGGCGGCGGCCTACGCGCTCGCGATGACCCCCCGGGTCACGGCGGGAGACTTCCCGACCACCCAGGTGCCGTGGGTCCCCGGCCTCAACCTCTCGATCACCCTGCAGCTCGACACGCTGGCGTGGTTCATGCTGCTGGTGGTCGGCGGCGTCGGCGCCCTCGTCCTCCTGTACTGCTCGGCCTACTTCGCGCGCGACGCCCTCGGGCTGGGGCGGTTCGCGGCCGTCCTGACGGCCTTCGCCGCCGCGATGGTCGGCCTGGTCGTCGCCGACGACCTGCTGCTCCTGTTCGTGTTCTGGGAGCTCACGACCGTCTTCTCCTACCTGCTGATCGGCCACTACGCCGACCGCAAGGCCTCCCGCCGCGCAGCGATGCAGGCCATCGTCGTCACGACGGCGGGCGGGCTCGCGATGCTCGTGGGGCTCATCATCCTCGGCGTCGCCGGCGACACCTGGCGCGTGTCGGAGCTCGTCGCAGACCCGCCGTCGGGTACCGCCGTCACCTGGGCGGCGGTGTGCCTGCTGGCGGGCGCGGCGACCAAGTCCGCGCTCATCCCCTTCCACTTCTGGCTCCCTGCGGCCATGGCTGCCCCGACGCCGGTGTCCGCCTACCTGCACGCCGCGGCCATGGTGAAGGCCGGCGTCTACCTGGTGGCGCGCTTCGCCCCCGCGTTCGCCGACCTGCCCGTGTGGCGGTGGCTGGTCCTGGTCCTGGGCGGCGGCACCCTGTTGCTGGGCGGCTACCAGGCGCTGCGCCAGCACGACCTCAAGCTGGTCCTCGCGTTCGGCACCGTCTCCCAGCTCGGCCTGATCATCCTGCTGCTCGGGCTCGGCTCGAAGGCGCTCGCGCTCGCCGGCCTGGCCATGCTCGGCGCGCACGCCATGTTCAAGGCGGCGCTGTTCCTCGTCGTCGGGGCGGTCGACGTCGCCACCGGCACGCGTGACCTGCGCAAGCTCTCCGGGCTGTGGCGGACGATGCCGTTCACCGCGACGGCCGGCGTGCTCGCGACCGCGTCGATGATCGGGTTCCCGCCGTTCGCCGGGTACGTCGCGAAGGAGGCCGCGCTCGAGGGCCTGTGGCACGACGTCACGCACGGCGCCGGGACCGTCGAGGCGGTCGCGCTGGGCGCGCTCGTGGTGGGGTCCGCCCTCACGGTGGCGTACGGCCTGCGGTTCGTGTGGGGCGCGTTCGGCACGAAGCGGCGCCCGGGGGCGGAGGCCGTGCGCGGGGAGGCGACGACGCGCGACGCCGCGGCGGAGCCCGCGTCGGCGACGCCCGTGCGGCGGCAGCCGTGGCTGCTCGTCACCCCGCCCCTGGTGCTCGCGGCCCTCGGCCTCGCCGTCGGGCTCGTGCCGGCCGTCGGGGAGCGGCTGCTCGCCCCGTACGCGGACCTCTACCCGACGGGCGACGCGGGCCACCTGACGCTGTGGGGCGGGTTCACGCCCGTGCTCGCGCTGACCGTGCTCGTGCTCCTCGCCGGCTTCGTGCTCTTCTGGCAGCGGTCGCGGGTGGAGCGGGCCCAGGACTTCTTCTGGTCGCCGCGCAGCGCCGAGGTCACCTACCGGCGCACCATGCGCCGCCTGGACGACCTGGCCGCCGACGTCACCGCCGCCACGCAGCGCGGTTCCCTGCCGGTCTACCTCGGCATGATCCTCGTGGTGCTCGCCGTCGCCCCCGGCGCGGTGATCGCCACCGGTCTGGTCGGCGGCACGCCGGGCCTGCAGGTCGTGGCGTGGGACCGTCCGGCCGACGCCGCCGTCGTCGCGATCATCGCGATCTCCTGCGTGCTCGCCGCCCGTGCGCGCCGCCGCCTCAAGGCCGTGGTGCTCGTGGGCGTCGCGGGCTACGCCAACGCGACGCTGTTCATGCTGCACGGCGCCCCCGACCTCGCCCTCACGCAGGTGCTCTGCGAGACGATCACGCTGGTCGTGATGGTGCTGGTGCTGCGACGCATGCCGCCGTACTTCACCGACCGGCCGCTCGCCGCGAGCCGCTGGGTGCGGCTGGTGCTGGGCGTCGTGACCGGGCTCGTGATGATGGCGCTGACCGTCGCCGCCCCGCTGGTGCGGGTGGCCACGCCCATCAGCACCCACTTCCCCGACGAGGCGTACACGTGGGGCGGCGGCAAGAACATCGTCAACGTGACCCTGGTGGACATCCGCGCCTGGGACACCGTCGGCGAGATCTCCGTCCTGCTCGTCGCGGCGACCGGCGTCGCGTCGCTCATCTTCCTGCGCCAGCGCAGCGGAGAGGTGCTGCGCCTGTCCCGCGTGGAGGAGGTCAGCCGGCCCGACCCGCACACCCGGCGGGTGTGGCTCGCCGCCGGCAGCACCATGGAGCCCGAGCGACGGTCCGTGATGTTCGAGGTCATCACCCGCGTCATCTTCCACGCCATGATCGTGTTCGCCCTGTTCCTGCTGTTCAGCGGGCACAACGCGCCGGGCGGGGGCTTCGCCGCGGGGCTCGTCATGGGCATCGCGTTCACCGTGCGCTACCTCGCGGGCGGGCGGTACGAGCTCGGTGAAGCCGCGCCCGTCAGCCCCGGCGTGCTGCTCGGCACCGGCCTGTTCCTCTCCGCCGGCGTCGGGCTCGCCACGCTCGTCGCCGGGCAGGAGGTGCTGCAGAGCACCGTCCTCAACCTGCACGCTCCCGTCCTCGGCGAGATCCACCTGGTGACGTCGCTGTTCTTCGACATCGGCGTGATGCTCGTCGTCGTCGGGCTGGTGCTCGACCTGCTGCGCACGCTCGGCGCCGAGATCGACCGGCAGGGCCCGCTGCCCGCACGCACCCTCGTCGGCGAGGTCGCCGCGCCCGGCGCGCCCGACCCGGCAGACGACGCCCGGCACGAGGAGGCAACCCGATGACCGTCCTCGAGAACACCCCCTCCGCCGTGCTGGTCCTCGCGATCGGCGTGCTCTTCGCGACCGGCGTCTACCTGATGCTGGAGCGCCCGCTCACGCGCGTGCTGCTCGGCTTCGTGCTCATCGGCAACGGCGTCAACCTCATGCTGCTGGTCATGGGCGGCCGCTCCGGGGCGTCGCCGATCATCGGCAACGCCCCCGACGGCGTGCGGATGAGCGACCCGCTGGCGCAGGCGATGGTGCTCACCTCGATCGTCATCACGCTCGCGCTCACCGCGTTCGTGCTGGCCCTGGCCTACCGGTCCTGGCAGCTGCACGGGCACGACGAGGTCGCGGACGACGTCGAGGACCGCCGCGTCGCCCGGCACGCCGCCCTCAACGCGCCCGCGTTCGAGGACGCCGACGACACCGAGCTCGACCAGACGCTCGACGAGGAAGCCGCCGACGCGCACGACGACGTCGACGACAGCGACGACGACCGCCGCGAGCGCCGGGCCGACCGCAGGACCGGGCCGACGCACGACGCGGGCGGCGCGCCCGGCACGGGCGGCACGGGCGGCACGGACACCGAGGAGCGCCCGTGATGCCGTGGTCCGTCGAGACGCTCGTGCCGCTGCCGGTCATGCTGCCGCTGTTCGCGGCCGGTCTCACGCTCGCCCTGCACCGGCACGCCCGCGTGCAGCGCATCATCAGCGTGACGGCGCTCGCTGCCGCCCTCGCCGCGTCCGTGGGGCTGCTGTTCGCCGCCGACTCCGGGCCGATCGTCGTCGAGGTGGGCAGCTGGGCGGTGCCCGTCGGCATCGACCTGGTGGCCGACCGCATCTCGGCGGTGATGCTCACGGTCTCGTTCGTGATGCTGCTGTGCGTGCTCCTGTACTCCCTGGGCCAGGGCGTCCCCGAGGGCGACGACGACCCGGAGGGCAGGCGCGGCGACCCGATCCCCGTCGCGATCTTCCACCCGACGTTCCTGATCCTGGCCGCGGGCGTGGCGAACGCGTTCCTCACCGGCGACCTGTTCAACCTGTACGTCGGCTTCGAGATCCTGCTCGCGTCGTCGGCGGTGCTGCTGACCCTCGGGGGGACGGCCGAGCGCGTCCGGGCCGGGTCCGTGTACATCATCGTCACGCTCATGTCGTCGCTGCTGTTCCTCACGGCGATCGCGCTGATCTACGGCGCGACCGGCACGGTGAACATGGCGCAGCTCGCGGAGCGGCTGCCGGACATCGACCCCACGGTGCGCACCGCGCTGCAGCTCCTGCTGCTGCTCGCGTTCGGGATCAAGGCCGCGATCTTCCCGCTGTCCGCGTGGCTGCCCGACTCCTACCCGACGGCGCCGGCGCCGGTCACGGCCGTGTTCGCCGGCCTGCTCACCAAGGTGGGGGTGTACTCCATCCTGCGCACGCAGACCCTGCTGTTCCCGGACAACCCCACCGTGGACCAGGTGCTCATGGTGCTGGCGCTGCTCACGATGGTCATCGGCATCCTGGGCGCCGTGGCGCAGAACGACGTCAAACGTCTGCTCTCGTTCACCCTCGTCAGCCACATCGGCTACATGATCTTCGGCATCGCGCTGGCCACCGAGGCGGGCACGGCGGCGGCCGTGTACTACGTGGTGCACCACATCTCTGTCCAGACGGCGCTGTTCCTCGTCGTCGGGCTCGTCGAGTGGCGGGGCGGGTCGACGTCGCTCGACCGGCTCGGCGGCCTCGCGAAGCTCGCGCCAGGGCTGGCCGTGCTGTTCTTCGTGCCCGCGCTGAACCTGGCCGGCATCCCGCCGTTGTCGGGGTTCCTGGGCAAGGTGGGGCTGCTCACCGAGGGGGCGCGCGTCGGGACGGGGCTCGCGTGGGTGCTGGTCGTGGGGTCGGTCGTGACGTCGTTGCTCACGCTCTACGCGATCGTCAAGGCGTGGAACAAGGCGTTCTGGCAGGCGCCGTCGAAGGAGATCGAGTCCGACGTGCCGCTGCCGCGCGGGATGGTGTGGCCCACGGGGGCGCTCGTCGCCTTCGGCCTGCTGCTCACCGTCGTCGCCGGCCCGCTGTACGGCTACGCGGAGCGTGCCGCCACCGCGTCGATGGACGGGCACACGTACGTGGACGCCGTCTTCCCCGGCGGGGCGGACCGCGGCCAGGGGGAGTCCGTCGCGGTGAGCGACGACAGCCACGACGGAGGTGACCGGTGAGCCCGTACCCGCGCCGACGACCCGCCGAGCTGCTGCGAGGGCTGGGTTCGCAGTGGCACGCGCTCACGCTGCTGACCGCGATCTGGGTGCTGCTGTGGGGCGACCTGTCGTGGGCCAACGTCATCGCCGGCGCCCTGATCGCCGCCGTCGTGGTCACGCTGTTCCCGCTCCCCGACGTCACGATGCACGGCACGGTGCGGCCGTGGCCTGTCGCCGTCCTGGTGGGCAGGTTCGTCTCCGACCTGTTCCTCGCGTCGTTCGAGGTCGCGTGGACCGCCGTCCGGCCCGGTCCGACGCCGCAGGGCGCGATCGTCGCGGTGCGGCTGCGCAACCCCGAGGACGCGTACCTCACCATCACGGCCGTGATGTCGTCGCTGGTGCCCGGGTCGCTCGTCGTCGAGGCGCGGCGCAGCACCGGCGTCGTCTACCTGCACGTGCTCGACATCCAGGGCGCCGGCGGGCCGGAGGCGGTGCGTCGTGACACGCTCGCGCTCGAGGAGCGTGTGCTGCGTGCGTTCGCCAGCAGGTCGCTGCTCGCCCGATGCGGGCTCGCGCCCGACGACGACACCGCGGGTGCCGTGCACACCGGACGTGGAAAGGGGGACGCATGATCCTCGCCGCCGTGATCGCGGCGGCCGTGCTCGTGGCCGTCGCGGCGATGCTCGCGCTGGTCCGGGTCGAGCGCGGTCCGTCCATGCTCGACCGCGCCGTCGCCCTCGACGCCCTCACCATCACGCTGGTCGGTGCCATCGCCATCGAGGCGTTCTGGTCGCGACGCACCGAGACCATCCCCATCCTCGTCGCGCTCTCCATGGTCGGCTTCGTCGGCTCGGTGACGATGTCGCGGTTCGCCGCGAAGGAGCCCGACGGCGAGTGGCGGGTCCGCACGCCGGAGGAGGTCGCGGCCCAGGCGCGGGCCGCCGACGTGCCCCGCGGCGAGCAGCGCGACGGGCCGCGCGGCGCCGAGGCCGAGCCGGAGGACGACGGAGGTGGCTCGCGATGACCCACGTCGAACCGGGCGTGTGGACCACGATCGCCGACACGGTCGCCGCCGTGTGCCTGCTCGCCGGGGCCTTCCTCACCCTCGCCGCGGGCGTCGGGCTGGTCCGGTTCCCGTCGCTCCTCGCCCGCATGCACACCGTCACCAAGCCGCAGGTGCTGGGGCTGGTGCTCATGCTCGCGGCGCTCGCGCTGCGCGTGCGCAGCTGGTCGGCCGTCGCGATGCTCGTGCTGGTCGTCGCGTTCCAGCTGGCGACGTCTCCCGTCGCCGCGCACATGGTGGGACGGGCCGGCTTCCGCACCGGCAAGGTCGACCCGCAGGACCTGCGCCCCAACGAGTTCGGCGAGCCCGACTGACCCTCGGCTGGTAGACCGGGGCGCATGCGCCCTGCCGAGCCCCCTGTCGATCCTCCTGCCGGTCCTGCCGCCGGTCCTGCTGCCGGGCCCTCCACCGGGCGACCCGACGAGCACCCCGCCGGCGGTCCGGCCCAGCCCGACCCGTTCGCCGCGCTCGCGCGGCCTGCCGAGCCCGAGCCCGGTGCCGCCCCGCCGCACCCGGGCGTCAGCCCGCGCGTCGTGCAGGACACCGACGGCGGCGAGAGCACGCTCACGGTGGTCATCGCGTTCGCCGCGAACGCCGTCGTCGCCGCCGCGAAGACCGCGGCGGCCGTGATCACCGGCTCGGCGTCCATGCTCGCCGAGGCCGTGCACTCGTGGGCGGACACCGGCAACGAGATCTTCCTGCTCGTCGCCGACCGGCGCTCCCGCCGCCCCGCCGACCACCTGCACCCGCTCGGCTTCGGACGCGAGGCGTACGTCTGGTCCATGTTCGCGGCCATCGGCCTGTTCGCCGTCGGCGCGGGCGTGTCCATCACGCACGGCATCCAGGAGCTGGTGCACCCCGAGCCCGCCAGCGACTACGGCGTCGCCTACGCCGTGCTCGGCGTGGCGTTCGTGCTCGAGGGCGTGTCGTTCCTCCAGGCCAGCCGGCAGGCGCGCGCGGAGGCGAAGAAGGCGGAGCACGACGTGCTGCACCACGTGCTCGTCACGTCCGACCCGACGCTGCGGGCCGTCTTCGCGGAGGACGCCGCGGCGCTCGTCGGGCTCGTCGTCGCGTTCGCCGGTGTGCTCGCCCACCAGCTCACCGGGTCGCCCGTGCCGGACGCCCTCGGGTCGATCGTCGTGGGCGTCGTCCTGGCGGTGGTGTCCCTCGTCCTGGTGGACCGCAACCGCCGCTTCCTCGTCGGCGAGGCGGCGCGGCCCGAGACCCGGGCCGCCGTGCTCGCGCACCTCGTCACCATGCCGCAGGTGGAGCGCGTGACCTACCTGCGGCTGGAGTACGTCGGGCCGCGGTCCCTGTACCTCGTCGCGAGCGTCGACCTCAGCGGCAACGAGCCCGAGTCGAACGTCGCCCGGCGGCTGGACGACCTCGAGCGGGCCGCCACCCGGGTGCCCGTCATCGCCGGTGCCGTCTTCACCGTCTCGACCCCGGAGGAGCCGTCGCTGGTGTGACGCCCGCCCCTGACCCGTCCGGCATCGTGCGTGCTGACTTGATCCTCAAACTCGCCGTTCGAGGATCAAGTCAGCACGCTCGATGACGTTCCGGCGGGGGCGTGCTGGGCCTCGTGCGCGAGGAGGCTGCGCTTGACGTCGAGGCCGTACCGGAAGCCGCCGAGGCTGCCGTCGGTCCGCAGCACCCGGTGGCACGGGACGAAGAGGGCGGCCGCGTTCATCGCGCACGCGCCGGCGGCCGCGCGGACGGCGGCGGGCCGTCCGGAGAGCTCGGCGTACCGGGTGTACGTCACCGGCTCGCCGGCGTCGACCGTGCGCAGCACGTCCCACGCGTGCGCGCGGTACGGGCCGGACACCTGCCGGACGGGGACGGCGTCGATCGCGCGCACGTCGCCGGCGTAGTAGGCGCGCACCGCGGCGACGGCGGGCGCGACCGCCGGGTCGTCGTCCGGCACGGGGACGGTCGCGGCGGGCCGGACGTCGGGGTGGGTGAGCCCGACCAGCGCGTCCGCGTCCGTCGTCCAGCCGGAGGCGAGCACCGTGCCGTCGGGTGCGACGACGACGGTGAACGGGCCGTCGGGGGTGGTCAGGGTGGTGGTCCGAGCAGACATGGTTTCTCTCCGTGATGTCGGATGCCGAACAGGTGGTTGTACCCGGAAAGCGGGTCGAGAAGGTGCGTTACCGCCTGGTCGGCGGGAGGGCGGCGCGCCACAGGTGCATGGCGGCGTACGAGCGCCAGGGCGCCCACTGCTCCGCGCGGGCGGCGAGGGCGCGGGATCGGGCGGCACGCGGTGCGTCGTCGGGCACGCCGGGCAGGTCGATGCCCGCGGCGGCCGCGCCCGCGAGGAGGGCGACGTCGCCGTCGAGCCAGGCGTCCGGGTCGCGCAGCACCCGCATCGCCACGTACGCCGCGGTCCACGGGCCGATGCCGCGCCGGGCGACGAGCGCGGCGCGCAGCTCGTCGCCGTCGTCGCCCACGCCGACGGCGAGGGAGCCGTCGTCGAGCGCGCGGGCCGTGTCCGTGACGGTGGCCAGCGACCGGGCGGGCAGGCGCAGGTGGTCGGCTGCCGACGCCGCGACCTGGGCGGGCGTCGGGAACAGGCGGGTCAGGCCGGGCACTGCCGAGTCGTAGGCGCTGCCCGCGCCGGCGGCGAGCCGGCCCAGGTGGGTGCGGGCCGCGGCCACGCTGATCTGCTGGCCGACGATGGCGCGCACCACGATCTCGTGCGGGTCCACCGTCCCGGGGACGCGCAGCCCGGGGGTGCGGGCGACGAGCGGCGCGAGGGCGGGGTCGTCGGCGAGGGTGGTGTCGACGGCGGCCGGGTCGGCGTCGAGGTCGAGCAGCCGGCGCAGCCGCGCCACCGCGACGGAGACGTCCGCGGCGGACGCGAGCTCCAGCCGCACCGCCACCCGCCCGCGCCCGACGCCGGGCCCCGCGACGACCTCGGCCGCGCCCGGGCCGTGGGGCAGTCGCAGCGTGCGGGCGTACCGCACGTCCGCGCCGGAGAGGTCGGCGACCTCCACGCCGTCGACGGCGCGGGCCGTGAGGAACGCCACCACCCCGCGGGCGTCGTACGGCTCGCGGACCGGCAGCTCGAGGTCGAGCCGGACCCGGGCGACCTCCCCGCCCGCCCCGGACGCCGCACCGCCGGCGAGCACCTGCTCGCCCGCGGTCCCGGGCGGCACGACGCGAGCGCTCGCGCGTGGGACGGCGGTGGGACGGCGTCGGGCGCGGGCGCGCAGGTCGCTCGGCGTGGTGTCGAAGACCTCGGCGACGGTGTCGTTGAACTGGCGGATCGAGCCGAAGCCGGCGGCGAACGCGACGTCCGCGAGCGGCATGTCGGACCCGACGACCAGGCTGCGGGCCGTCTGCGCCCGCTGGGCACGGGCGAGGGCGAGAGGGCCGGCGCCGAGCTCCGCCGACAGCATCCGGTGCACGTGCCGCGCGCTGTACCCGAGGCGGGCGGCGAGCCCGTCCGTCCCCTCGCGGTCGACGACGCCGTCCGCGATGAGCCGCATCGCGCGCCCCGCGAGGTCGTGGCGCAGGTCCCAGGCCGGGGTCCCGGGCGCGGCCTCGGGCAGGCAGCGCTTGCAGGCGCGGAAGCCGGCCTCGTGCGCCGCCGCCGACGTGACGTAGAAGGTGACGTTCTCCGGCTTGGGCGTGCGTGCGGGGCACGACGGGCGGCAGTAGATACCGGTGGAGCGCACGGCCGTGAAGAACTGCCCGTCGAACCGGGTGTCGCGGGCCGCGATCGCCCGGTACCGCTCCGCGAAGACCTGCGGGTCCTCCGTCCTCGCGGTCTGGGCCGGGGTGCTGGGCCGCGCTGTCGTCGTCATGTCCTCATCCTCACGCGAGCCCGGCGTCTCGGGCTAGCGGGAATCGGACATGGCTCTAGACGCGCGGGCCGGTGGTTACGGGAGCGACTCGACCCAGTCGAGGACGGTGACGAGGTACGTGTCGCGGGCGGGCTGTGGTGAGAGGGCGAGGTCGTGCGCGCCGCCGGCGACGGTCCGCACCGTGACGTCCCTGCCCAGACGTGGGGCGCGGTCGCGGATGTGCACGACGTCGAGCACGGAGTCGGTGGTCACCAGGTCGGGGTGCCACGACCGCGCCGGGCCGGACCGGTCGGAGGCCAGCACGAGGATCGGGATCGTCAGGTCCAGGCCGTGCGCGACCCGACGGTGCGCGCGCCGCACCGAGCGCAACCAGCCGGCGCGGACCGGGAAGCCGGCGTGGGGCTTCCACGCCAGGTCGAAGTCCCACTCGCCGCCCGTCTCGCGGTGCAGGGCCGTGCCGTAGTGCTCCCCGAGCGAGCCCACGGCGAGCCGAGGCGCGAACCGCCCCACCACGTCGATCGCCCAGGTCGCCGGGCCGCGCATCAGCCAGCTCTCGTTGAGCTCCAGCCACGGGCTGTTCAGCACCAGCGCGTCGGCCCGGCCTGGCCGTCCGTTCGCCCACAGCGGGGCGATCAGCCCGCCTGTCGAGTGCCCGAGCACCACCAGCCGTTCGTGCCCCGCGGCGCGCACGACGGCGGCGGCCGCGTCGAGGTCCTGCGCGTACAGGGCCAGGTCGTCGACCAGGTTGGGGTCGCGGCCGGCGGCCACGTGCGCGGCGAGCGCCCGCCCGTGGCCGCGCAGGTCGACGGCGTAGAAGGCGTACCCGCGCGCGGCGAACGCCCGCGCGACGTGCGGGTGGAGGAAGTAGTCCACGAACCCGTGCACGTACAGCACGGCGATGCGCGCCGGCCGACCAGTGCCCGCCCCCGGAGAAGGAAGCGCGGGCGCTGCCAGGGCGGCTGGTGTCGGGCCGGCAGGCTCCGGGGTGGACGGCACGTGCCGCACCAGCACGGCCTCCGCACCGCCGGGCAGCGGGAGGGTCCGCGCCTGGAACTCCGGGCCGAGGATGTCCTCGCGCCAGGGCCCAGCGGGGGCCGGCGCGGCCTGCGCGTCAGGCACCCTGCGGCGGGTCGGTCGGGCGTCGGGCACCCGGCGCGGCCCCCGGGCCGTCGGGGCGGTCCTGGTCCGGCCGGGGCTCGACGGGGCCGGGCTCCTGGCGGTACGCCTCCTCCTCGCCGGGGCGCCCGGGCTCCAGCGGCTCTGCGACGGGGCCGGTCGAGGTGTCCGCCGCAGGCCCGGCCGGCGGTGCGGGCTCGGGCTCGAAGGGCTCGGCGATGGGGCCGGTCGTCGGCGTGGTCGGCGTGGTCGGCGCGGTCGGCGCGCCGCCGAAGACCTGCTCGTGCGGCGTCGGTCCCGCCGCGGGCACGGTCCCGGGGGCAGCCTCCGCGGCGAGCGCGGCGTCCCCGGAGGCGGAGCCCGTCACGGGCGCGGGCCGGCGGTTGTTCCGCACGACGAGCCACACGACGAGCGCGATGACGACCAGGCCGATGACGAGCCCGACGATCCACCACGGGAACCCGCCCCCGCTGTCGGCGGCACCCACCGCGTGGATCTCGGTGGTCTCGCCGAGCTGCGGCGTCCAGGTGACCGTGTTGCCCTCGATCTGGCCGCTGGCGTCGCTCACGGCACCGGGGAAGGTGATGGAGATCTGCACGTCGAAGGCGTCCTGCACCTTCTGCGGGAGCGACTTGAGCTGGTCGGCGCCCTGGGACAGGTCGAGCGTGCCGTCGACCACGTAGTTGTCGCCGTCGCGCGTGATGGTCAGGTCCTCGTCGCCCGACCCGGACATGTCGCCGATCGGCGTGTCGGTGAACGTGTACTTGGTGCCCGTGTACTCGTCGTCGGAGTACGGCTCCTGCGTGGCGCCCTGCGGTGCGGACTGGCCCACCTCGCCGCCGGCCTGCTTCCACAGGTCGCCGGGCTTCATCCCCATGGTCTCGGCCAGGCTGTTGGAGACCGCCATGATCATCGTGCCGGAGACGGTGTCGTCCTCCGACAGCGTCATGTCCAGGTCGACCTTCATGCACCCGGACAGGGCGAGGAGTCCGACGGCGGCGAGCGTCGCCGCGATCGCGGTGCGGAGGCGGCGCAGCGGGCCGCGGGCTGGAGTGGTCACCGGCCCAGCATCCCGCAGCGCCGCGCGGTGAGCCACCGGGCGTCCACAGGGGCTTGCGTCCAAAGTTGAGCGGAATAGACTCAACTTTGACGACGTTCCCTCCACAGACGTCTTTCCCGTGTCATCCCCGGAGGTTCCATGGACATCAAGCTCACGACCATGTCGCAGCAGGCGCTCGGCGACGCCGTCCAGTCGGCGGCCGCCGCCGGCAACCCCCAGCTCGAGCCGGTGCACCTGCTGCAGGCGCTGCTCCAGCAGTCGGGTGGCGTGGCCGTCGGCCTGCTCGAGGCCGTCGGCGCCGACGCCCAGCAGATCGGCCAGCGCGCCCGCGCGGCCCTCGTGGCGCTCCCGCAGGCCAGCGGCAACGCCGTCGCCCAGCCCTCGCCGTCGCGCGCGATGAGCGCCGTCCTGGAGAACGCCGGCAAGGAGGCGGAGGCGCTCGGCGACGAGTACGTCTCCACCGAGCACCTGCTCATCGCCCTGGCCGCCGGGCAGTCCGCCGCCGCGCAGGCCCTGGCCGGGGCGGGCGCCACCGCCGACGCCCTGCGCGCCGCGCTGCCCGCCGTCCGCGGCTCGTCGCGCGTGACCAGCCCGAACCCCGAGGGCACCTACAAGGCGCTGGAGCAGTACGGCACCGACCTCACGCAGCGCGCCCGGGACGGCCGGCTCGACCCGGTCATCGGGCGGGACGCCGAGATCCGCCGCGTCGTGCAGGTGCTCAGCCGCCGCACCAAGAACAACCCCGTCCTCATCGGCGAGCCCGGCGTCGGCAAGACGGCCGTCGTCGAGGGCCTCGCCCAGCGCATCGTCGCGGGCGACGTGCCGACCTCCCTGCAGGGCAAGCGCCTCGTCGCGCTCGACCTGGCCGGGATGGTCGCGGGCGCCAAGTACCGCGGCGAGTTCGAGGAGCGGCTCAAGGCGGTCCTGGAGGAGATCACCGCGTCCGACGGCGAGGTCGTCACCTTCATCGACGAGCTGCACACCGTCGTCGGCGCCGGGGCCGGCGGCGAGGGCGCCATGGACGCGGGCAACATGCTCAAGCCGATGCTCGCCCGCGGCGAGCTGCGGCTGGTGGGCGCCACCACCCTCGACGAGTACCGCGAGCACATCGAGAAGGACCCCGCGCTCGAGCGCCGGTTCCAGCAGGTGTTCGTCGGTGAGCCGTCCGTGGAGGACACCGTCGCCATCCTGCGCGGCCTCAAGGAACGGTACGAGGCGCACCACAAGGTGACGATCGCCGACTCCGCGCTCGTCGCCGCCGCCGCGCTCTCCGACCGGTACATCACCGGCCGCCAGCTGCCCGACAAGGCGATCGACCTCGTCGACGAGGCCGCGTCGCGCCTGCGGATGGAGATGGACTCCTCGCCCGTCGAGATCGACGAGCTGCAGCGCGCCGTCACGCGCCTCGAGATGGAGGAGGTCGTGCTCAAGGAGTCCGACGACGCCGCGTCGAAGGACCGCCTGGAGCGGCTGCGCGCCGACCTCGCCGACACGCGCGAGCAGCTCGCCGCGCTCACCGCGCGGTGGGAGTCGGAGAAGGCAGGGCACAACCGCGTCGGCGACCTGCGCGCCCGCATCGACGAGCTGCGCACGGAGTCCGACCGGCTGCAGCGCGAAGGCGACCTCGAGTCCGCCGCCCGGCTGCTGTACGGCGAGATCCCGCAGGTCGAGCGCGAGCTCGACGAGGCAGAGCGCGCCGAGGCGTCGCAGGAGGCCGAGGACGTCGCGGACGCCCAGGCGCCGATGATCGCCGACAAGGTGGGCTCGGACGAGATCGCCGAGGTGGTCTCCGCCTGGACGGGCATCCCCGCCGGACGCCTGCTGCAGGGGGAGTCCGAGAAGCTCCTGCACATGGAGGACGTCATCGGCGAGCGCCTCATCGGCCAGAGCGACGCGGTCCGGGCGGTGTCCGACGCCGTGCGGCGCTCGCGGGCCGGCGTGGCCGACCCCGACCGGCCGACCGGGTCGTTCCTCTTCCTCGGCCCGACGGGCGTCGGCAAGACGGAGCTCGCCAAGTCGCTCGCGGACTTCCTCTTCGACGACGAGCGCGCCATGGTGCGCATCGACATGTCGGAGTACTCCGAGAAGCACTCGGTCTCGCGGCTGGTCGGCGCGCCCCCCGGGTACGTCGGCTACGAGGAGGGCGGGCAGCTCACGGAGGCCGTGCGGAGGCGGCCCTACTCCGTCGTCCTGCTGGACGAGGTGGAGAAGGCGCACCCCGAGGTCTTCGACATCCTGCTGCAGGTGCTCGACGACGGGCGGCTCACCGACGGCCAGGGCCGCACGGTCGACTTCCGCAACGTCATCCTGGTGCTGACGTCGAACCTGGGTTCGCAGTTCCTCGTGGACCCGGCCCTCGACGACGACGCCCGCCGGGAGGCCGTCATGGCGGCCGTGCGCGCGTCGTTCAAGCCGGAGTTCCTCAACCGGCTCGACGACGTCGTGGTGTTCGACGCGCTGAGCGTCGAGGAGCTGGGCGAGATCGTCGACCTGCAGGTCGCGGCGTTCGCGCAGCGGCTGGCCGACCGGCGCATCACGGTGGACGTCACGCCCGCGGCGCGGGAGTGGCTGGCGCTGGAGGGCTTCGACCCGGCGTACGGCGCACGCCCGCTGCGGCGACTGGTGCAGCGCGAGATCGGCGACCGCCTTGCCCGGGAGCTGCTCTCCGGCGCGGTCACCGACGGCGGGGCCGTCGTCGTCGACCTGGACCCGGCCGCCGCGGGCCTCAGCGTCACGCCGAGGTAGTCGGACCCGTGCCGAGGTAGCACGAGACCTGCCGAGGTAGGTGGACACGTGCCGAGGTAGCACGAAAGCCGCCGAGGTAGTCGGAAGGGGCGGCCCGCATCCTGTGCGGGCC
>NZ_JBSHCR010000038.1:0-43279 GCF_053615895.1 Isoptericola sp. NPDC055881 | reverse complement strand
GGCCCGGCAGAAGCCGGGCGGGTCGTCGTCGTGACGTGGAGCTGCCGGGAATCGAACCCGGGTCCGGTGGCGCCATTCGAGGACTTCTCCGGGCGCAGTCTGCTGTGATTTTCTCGGCCCCCGCACTCACGCAGACAAGGTGCGGACGGGCTCAGTCACCTAGGTGTCCCCGCCGCCCCGGTGACGAGGGCGACGAGCAGTGGCTCTCTAGATGACGTGAGCTACCGGGTCGAGAGCAATCCCGGGCTCACGGACTTCGGGACTCGCTCAGGCGGCGAGGGCGAAGTCGGTGCGCTTGTTATCGGCACCTATAGGTTTGCAGGCACGCGTTCACGAGATGAGCCTGCATCCTCGGCCCGCTTCTCCTCGAAGCACGACCACCGTCGAAACCGATCAGCCCCTATGCATTTGTCAACCAAGGTCTGCCGACCCTGCCGGCCACGAGCAACCCCGTGCCGACGTCCTCCAGTCTAGAGGATCAACCGCCGCGCCCGCGCCGTTATTTCCACAGCCCAGGGCGGGCGCGCGCTCAGCCCAGGAGCTCCTGGTGCCGGATGGCGCGCTGCGCCTCGCGCATGTCCTGCTTCTCGCGGAGCGTCTGCCGCTTGTCGTACTCCTTCTTGCCTCGCGCCAGGGCGATCTCGACCTTGGCACGGCCGTCCAGGAAGTACAGGCTCAACGGGATCAGGGTGTGCCCCTTCTCCCGGGACTTGACGCCGAGCCGGTCGATCTCCTCACGGTGCAGCAGCAGCTTGCGCTTGCGCCGCGGCGCGTGGTTGTTCCAGGTGCCCTGGAAGTACTCCGGGATGTGCACGTTCTCGAGCCAGGCCTCGCCGTGGTCGATCGCGGCGTACCCGTCGAGCAGCGACGCCCGGCCCATCCGCAGCGCCTTCACCTCGGTGCCGGACAGCACGATCCCGGCCTCGACGACGTCCTCGATCACGTAGTCGTGGCGGGCCTTCTTGTTGTTCGCCACGATCGTGCGCGGGTCGCCCTGCTTCTTCTTGGCCCCGCCGTTGGCCCTGGACATGATCTCCTCCTCCCGGGGGGTCGCGGTCTCGCGACGTCCCAGGATACGGGAGCGCGGGCCGACGGCCAGGGCTTTTCCGCGCTCCGCGGACGCCCGTCAGTTCAGCCAGCCGCCCATCGGGTCCGTCGTGCTGCCGTTGACGTACACCTCGAAGTGCAGGTGGCACGCCTCCGCGGTGCCCGTCGAGCCGGAGTAGCCGATCACCTGGCCCTTGTCGACGTACTGGCCCACGTGCACGGTGTCGTACGTCAGGTGCAGGTAACGCGTCATGACGTTGTTGCCGCGGTAGGTGCCGTGGTTGATGAGCACGTTGTTGCCCGGCCCGCTGCCGTAGTAGGCCCGCTCGACGTACCCGCTCTGCGCGGCGTAGATGGGCGTACCGCAGTAGGTCCGGATGTCCGTCCCGGCGTGCAGGCGCCAGTAGTGCAGGATCGGGTGGAACCGCATCCCGTACGAGCTGGTCACCACGTGGTAGTTGGTCGGCCACCCGAGGAACGAGCCGGACGACGGGGACGACGAACCGCCCCCACCGCCACCGCCGCCTCCGCCGGAGCCGCCGCCGCTGCCCCCGGAGGAGCCACCGCCGCCGGAGCCACCGCCCCCGCCGCCGCTGCTCTTCTGCTCGGCGGCAGCCTTGCGACGCGCCTCCTCCTCGGCCTTCCGCCGCTGCTCCTCGAGCCGGGCGTCGCGGGCCTTCTGCTTCTTGATGATCACCTTGAGCTCGGACTCGAGGGTCTGCTGCGCCTGCTCGTTCTGCTTGAGCTCCGCGAGCGCGTTCGCCTTCTGCGACTCGATGGAGGCCTTGAGCGCCTGCTGCTTGGCGATGAGGCGCTCGACCTCGGCCTTCCGGTCCGCGGCCTCGCGCTGCGCCTTCTCGGCCGCGACCACGTTGGCGTCCGCCTCACGCTTGAGGTCGGCGATCGCGGAGCGGATCGCGTCGAGGCGTGCCTGCTGGTTGCGGGCCACCGCCTCGGCGTCCTGCAGGTCCGTGAGGGTGCGCGCCTGGCTGCGCGCCGCCGAGGACGACACGGCGTACTCGGCGAGGAAGTCCTCCGTCGACTGGGCGCCGGTGACGATGCCGATCGTGCTGGTGTCGTCGCCGTTGCGGTAGGCCTGGCGCGCCATCTGCACCACGTCCGCGCGCGCAGCCTCGACCTTGCCCTTGCCTGCGTCGATCTGGTCGGAGACGGACGCCTCCTCCGCCTCCGCGTCGGACAGCCGCTGCGCGAGGATCGCGGCCTTGCGCCGCGCCTCCTCGAGCCGCGCCTCGGCCGCGTCGAGCGCCGCCTGCGCCACCGGCAGCCGGCCCTCGACCTCGTTGAGGTCCAGCACCGCCTGGCGGAACTTGGCGTTGGTGTCCTCGAGCTCCTCCTGGAGGCTGTCGCGCTCGCGCTCCTTCGCGCGCTGCTTCGCCTCCGCCGCCGCCCGCTGGTCGTCGATGTCGTCCGCGGCCGCCGACCGGGCCGTGACGCCCGCCGTCACGGTGGCGGACGTCGTCGCACCGCCGAGCACGAGCACGGCGGCGACGAGCCCGCCCACCACGCGTCGTCCGCGGCCCCGGTCCCGGCCCGGGGTCGTCCCTGGGGTCGTCATCTGCGATCTCACACCCTCGTGTACCGGTTGAGCGTCACCACGGACGACACCACCGCCAGGAGCACGGCGATGCCGATGAGCAGCGGCGCGATGAGGAGGACGTCGCCCACGTCCACGTACGCCACCCAGTCGACGGAGTCCTGCAACCAGTCCGTCACCAGGTACTGGACGGCGAGCCAGAGCCCTCCCACGGCGAGCAGGGCGCCCACCAGCGCGGCGATGGCGCCCTCGAGCATGAACGGCAGCTGCACGAACAGGTTCGACGCGCCGACGAGCCGCATGATGCCCGTCTCCCGACGGCGCGAGACCGCGGACAGCCGGATCGTGGTGGTGATCAGCAGCACGGCGGCCAGCAGCATGACGCCGGCCAGGCCGGCCGCCAGCAGGGACGCCCGCCCGAGCGCGAGGAACAACGGCTCGAACACCTCCCGCTGGTCCTCCACGACCTCGACGCCCGTGCGCCCCTCGAGGACGTCGTCCACCACCTGGTACTGCTCAGGGTCGACCAGCTTGAGCCGGAACGAGGCCTGCATGTCGTCCTCGGTCAGCTGGGTGCCCTGGTACCCGTCCGGGTACATCTTGGTGAAGGCCTTGAACGCGTCCGCCTTGCTCTCGAAGTACGTGGTGGCCACCACGTCGGACAGCTCGGTGTCGATGACGTCACGGAGCGCGTCGACCTGCTCGGGCGTCGCCTCGCCGTCGGCACAGGTCGGCGCGGTGGAACCCTCGGGGCAGAGGAAGACGGAGACCTCGACGAGGTCGTACCAGTCCCCCTTGAGCTTGGTCACCTGGGTCTGCAGCAGCGCGGCCGCGCCCACGAAGGTGAGGGACACGAACGTCACGAGGATCACGGAGATCACCATCGACAGGTTGCGTCGCAGGCCGCCGAGGACCTCGGTGACGACGAACTGGAGCCGCACGCTCAGGCCTCCCGTCCCGCGCGAACGCGCTCGTGCTCGCGCAGCACCTGCTGCACCACCTCGTCGGCGGACGCCGCGGTGGTGGCCGGCGCGGTGGTGGCCGGCGGGGTGGACGGTGCCGACCCCGCGCCTGGCGCTGGTCGAAGCGTCGGGGCGTCTTCCGGACGTACCTC
This sequence comes from Isoptericola sp. NPDC055881, assembly GCF_053615895.1. Taxonomy (NCBI): domain Bacteria; kingdom Bacillati; phylum Actinomycetota; class Actinomycetes; order Micrococcales; family Promicromonosporaceae; genus Isoptericola; species Isoptericola sp. NPDC055881. The sequence continues at coordinate 39,563 of NZ_JBSHCR010000038.1, read as the reverse complement.
CGGGGTGGGCGAGGGCAACGGTTCGGGCACCTGCACCTCGCCGGCACCGTCCTCCGACGCCTGGGCGCGGGCGGCCGCGGCCTCCGCGGCGCGCTCGGCCTCCAGGTCCGCCGGCTCGGGCGAGACCTGCACCCGCGGCGCGACGGCTCGGGCACCCCGGCCCGGAGCGTCGAGCACCGGCGTCTGGCCCACCTGCGGCAGGATCGACTCCCGCTCGCCGTAGACGGCGTCCACCTCGTCCCGGACCACCGACCCGGTGGACAGCTCGACGACGCGCTTGCGCATCTCGTTGACGATCTCGTCGTCGTGCGTCGCCATGACCACCGTGGTGCCCGTGCGGTTGATCCGGTCGAGCAGGCGCATGATCCCCAGCGAGGTGGTCGGGTCGAGGTTGCCCGTCGGCTCGTCGGCCAGCAGGATCTGCGGCCGGTTCACGAAGGCCCGCGCGATGGCGACCCGCTGCTGCTCGCCGCCGGAGAGCTCGTGCGGCAGCCGCTTCTCCTTGCCGTCGAGGCCCACCATCTCCAGCACCTCGGGCACCGTGGTCCGGATCGTGTGCCGCGGCTTGCCGATCACCTGCAGGGCGAACGCGACGTTCTCGTAGACGGTCTTGTTCGGCAGCAGCCGGAAGTCCTGGAAGACCACCCCGATGCTGCGACGCAGCGACGGCACCTTCCAGCTCGACAGCCGCGACAGGTCACGGCCCGCCACGTACACGCTGCCGCCGGTGGGGCGCTCCTCGCGCAGCACCAGCCGCAGGAACGTGCTCTTGCCCGAGCCGGACGCACCCACGAGGAACACGAACTCGCCCCTCGAGACGTCGACGGAGACGTCGTCGAGCGCAGGCCGCGCCCCTCGGGCATAGACCTTCGAGACGTTCTCGAACCGGATCACGACGTGCCTCTCCCCTGCCAGGTCGACCGTGCGGCACCGGCGTCAGGTCACGTCCGGGCCGGGCCGCCCGATTTCCGAGAGTCGCACCCGGGGAGGAGGGTCACAGGAAGGACACGCCGGTGTGTCCCGGGTCCGGATGGTCGACCGGGGCGACGATGTGGTCGTCCGGTCGCGTCCGGGGCCGTCAGGCGGCGTCGGCGCCGCCGGAGCGACGCCAGCGGATCCCGGCCTCGATGAAGTCGTCGATCGCGCCGTCGAACACGGCCTGCGTGTTGCCCGACTCGTGCTCGGTCCGCAGGTCCTTGACCATCTGGTACGGCTGCAGCACGTACGAGCGCATCTGGTCACCCCAGGTGGCCTTGATGTCGCCCGCGAGCTCCTTCTTCTTCGCGGCCTCCTCCTGCTGCCGGATGAGCAGCAGGCGGGACTGCATGACGCGCAGGGCGGCGGCGCGGTTCTGGATCTGCGACTTCTCGTTCTGCATCGACACGACGGTGCCGGTCGGGATGTGCGTCATGCGCACGGCGGAGTCCGTCGTGTTGACCGACTGGCCGCCCGGGCCGGACGACCGGAACACGTCGATCTTGAGCTCGGACTCGGGGATCTCGATGGAGTCCGTGTGCTCGATGAGCGGCACGACCTCGACGGCGGCGAACGACGTCTGGCGGCGCCCCTGGTTGTCGAACGGCGAGATGCGCACCAGACGGTGGGTGCCGGCCTCCACGGACAGGTTGCCGAACGCGTACGGCGCGTTGACCTCGAACGTCGCCGACTTCAGGCCGGCCTCCTCGGCGTACGAGGTGTCCATGACCTTGGTCGGGTACCCGTGGCGCTCGGCCCAGCGCAGGTACATGCGCATGAGCATCTCGGCGAAGTCGGCGGCGTCGACGCCACCGGCCCCGGCGCGGATGGTGACGACCGCCTCGCGGGCGTCGTACTCGCCAGCCAGCAGGGTCCGGACCTCGAGGGCGTCGAGGTCCTTGCGGATGCCGGCGACCTCCCCCTCGGCCTCGGTCAGCGTGTCCTCGTCCTCCATCTCGAGACCCATCTCGACGAGGGTCTCGACGTCGTCGATGCGCTGGCCCAGGCGCTCGACGCGCTGCAGCTCGTTCTGCGTGGTGGACAGCGCGGACGCGACCTTCTGCCCCTGCTCGGGGTCGTCCCACAGGTCGGGGGCGGACGCCTGCTCGGTCAGGTCGGCGATCTTCGCCTGCAGGGCGGTGGGGTCGCTCACGGCCTCGATGGACTCGAGGGTGGCGCGCAGCGCCTTGATCTCTGCGGGGAAGTCGATGGTGGCCACGAGATTCAAGGTTACCCGCCCGCCGCGGGCGTCAGTCCCCCGGCGGCAGGGTCCGCCCGAACATTCGGGCCGTGTCGCGGGCGCTCGGCGTGCCGGCGTCCGGGTCCGCACCCGCGGCGACGAGCGCCGCGACCACGTCGTCCGCACCCTTGAACACGGCGCCGGCGAGCGGCGACTGGCCCCGGGCGTTGACGCGGTCGACGTCGGCTCCGCGCTCGGCCAGGCCACGCACCAGACCGGCGTGCCCGTGGTAGGCCGCCAGCATGACCAGGGTGTTGCCCTGTGCGTCCGCGTGGTCGACCGGGACCCCGGCGTCGACGAACTCCAGGAGCAGGTCGGCGCCCGCCCGGGCGAGGTCGAACATCTGGTCCAGGTCCACGGGCAGCTTGTCGGCGGTCATGCGCGCGAATCTACCCGCGCGGGGACGTCGCTCCCGTCCGATGCTGGGGCACGAGGAGGTGGTCCGCGATGGCGACGTACCGGTGGCGGGGGCTCGCGTCGGGCAGCGTCGAGCACCTCGACCTCGACCTGCGCGAGGGCGTGCTGCGCGCCCGGTCGCTGGTGGACCTCGGGCCCGAGCGGCTCGAATATGCGATGGAGCTGACGCCCGCGTGGGAGTTCCGGGTGCTGCGGCTGTGGTCCGGCGCGGGTCGGCAGCTCGACCTGGCCCGGGATGCGGACGGGACGTGGCGCGTCGACGGCTCGGAGCGGCCCGACCTGGCCGACGCCGTCGACGTCGACCTGTCCTTCTCCCCGTTCACGAACACGCTGCCGGTCCACCGTCTCGGCCTGGCGGTCGAGGCGGCGGCCGACATCGTCACCGCGTACGTGGACGGCGGCACGTTCGAGGTCACCCTCGACCCGCAGCGGTACACCCGGACCGCCCGCGACCGCTATGTGTACGAGTCCCGCGACGGCGACTTCCTGCGCGAGGTCACCGTGGACGACGACGGGTTCGTCGTCGACTACCCGGGGCTGTTCGTGCGCCTGCCCGGCGGCGGCTGAGCCGGTCAGGCGACGGCGATCTCCGTGCCGGGCCCGAAGACCTCGTGATGGATCCGGTCGGGCGCGACGCCCTGACGCAGGAGACCGGCCTGGACCATCGTCATGAACGGCGCCGGGCCGCAGAGGTAGGCGTCCGCGTCGTGCGGCAGGTCCACCCCGTCGAGGTCGAGGTACCCGGCGCGCAGCCGGTCCTCCACCGGACGCGTGCCCAGGTCTTCGTACCAGCGGTGCAGCTCCGCGGTCGGAAGGTCGTCGACGAGCGCGCGCAGCTCGGCGCGGTGCGCGTGCCGGGCGGGCGACCGGTCGGCGTGCAGCACCACGACCCGGCGCGTGGTGCCCGCGCGGCGCAGGTGGTGCAGGAAGCCGATCATCGGCGTGATCCCGATGCCCGCGGAGACGAGCACGAGCGGGTTCTCGCCGTCGGACAGCGTCAGCTCACCGAACGGCGAGGACACCTCCAGCACGTCGCCCTCGAACACGCCGGCGTGCAGGTGGTTCGACACCTCCCCCGCGGGCGCGAGCCCCGCGAGGTCCGTCCCGCCAGGGGCCGCCTTGACCGAGATGGTCCAGGCATGGGGCGCAGCACCGCCGGTCAGGCTGTACTGGCGCACCTGCCGGGCCCCGTCGGGCAGGGTCACGGCTACGGAGAGGTACTGCCCGGGCCGCGCGTCCGGCAACGGCCCGCCGTCGGGGGCGACGAGCTCGAACGAGACCGTGTCGGGCGACTCCATCACCCGGCGGCGCACCAGGACCTCTCGCCACACGTCGCCGGGAGTCACGCCTGCCTCGGCGTACAGGCCCAGCTCGATCTCGACGAGCGCGTCCGCCATGTCCCAGTAGACCTCGTCCCACGCGGCGGCCACCTCCGGCGTCACGGCGTCGCCGAGCACCTCGACGATCGCGGCGAACAGGTGCTCGTGCACGATCGGGTACTGCTCCGGCAGGATCCCGAGCGACGCGTGCTTGTGCGCGATGCGCGCCAGCACCGTGCGAGGGTCCGGGCCGTCGTCGACGAGGAGCGTCGCGTAGGCGGCGACCGCCCCAGCGAGCGCCCGCTGCTGGTCGCCGCGGACCTGGTTGCCGCGGTTGAACAGGTCGCGCTCCAGCTCGGGGTGGGCGGCGAACATGCGGCGGTAGAAGATCGGCGTGATGTCGCCGATCGCGCCGCCGACCACGGGCAGCGTGGCACGGACGACGGCGGCGGACTGCGGTGTGAGCATGCGGGACTCCTCTGTCTGTTCTTCGGTCGCGTCGCGAGGCCCGGTCGGGACCCGCGGCGGAGGTCTCAGCCGGGCGGCCGCGCTCCGACCCGCGGGAGCAGGTCCCGGGTGGTCAGGGACGCCTCGCCGTCACGGACCGCCAGACGCATCACGTCGTGCAGTCGGAGGTCCGTCGACGTGGTGGGCTGCACCTTCGCAGGCTAGCCAAGTCCGAGGGTGAATCGCCGTGGCGGAAGTGGGGTGCCCGCCCCTCGCGGGCCGGCTCCCGGGGGAGCTCCGACCTCAGCCGGCCTGGGCGGACGACGTCGCCGCGACGGTGAAGCCGCCGCCGACGGAGTCCGTGAACCAGCGGAGCAGCGGCGGGTGGGACGTCGCGGCCAGGCCCACGCGCGCGGTCCGGCCGTCCGGGGACGACGCCTCCACCAGCCGCAGCCCGTCGAGGTTCGCCGACTGTGCCGGATGCGTCGCGAGGTAGTCGTGCACCGACGCCTCGACGTCGGCGGACGTGAGGACGCGCCACCCTTCACCCGCGGACGAGCCCGCCTGGCCGGGCGAGCCTGAGTAGGCCCGCTCGGGCGGGATCGCGTCGGCGGCGTCGGCCGCGAGCGCGTCCGCCAGGTCGTACAGGTGCTTGCGGTCGAGGTGGACCGCCGTGACGGAGGCGACCATGCCGACGATCATCAGCGCCAGGGCGACCACGCCCGCCGTGAGCAGCATGATGCGGCCGTCCTCGCCCGTGCCCTGGTCCTTCCGGTGCCGGTGGGCGCGGTGCACGGTCATGGGCGCGCCTGCCCGTACTCGTCCACCGTGGCGACGTGCGTCGCGGTGACCGGGATCTCCAGGGGCACCCAGCCGCGCAGCGCGGCGGGAACGAACGGCAGCGGCACCACCAGGCGGGTACGGACGGAGACCGACGCGCCGGGTGTCAGGCACGGGTCCGCCGAGCACTCGAGGGAGACGGACCCGTCCGTCGTCGCGAAGCCCTGGTCGGCGAACGCGATGCCGGCGGCGGCCCGCGCGCGCTGGCCGCCGGCCGCGGACGAGTCGGCCGTCACCATCGCCCGGCCCGCCTCCCGCGCCGCGCCCTCGACCGCGAACGCTCCCGCCTGGACCTGCGCGACCGTCAGCACGAGGTAGACCAGCGGCACCAGCAGCAGCACCGCGGTGCCGAGGAACTCGACGAGCGCGGCGCCGGACTCCGGGTCGGATCCGGACTCGGGGTCAGATCTGGCCTCGGGGTCAGACCCGGCCCCGAGGTCGGGGGCTCGGGCGGGGGCGGTCCCGCCGGAGAGCCGGGCGGTCATGCCTCCTCCAACGCGTGCCCCCGCAGGGTGAGGACACCCGACGGGCCGAGCAGCCCCACCACGGGAAGGGGAACCCGCACCGTCACCTCGACCACGTCCAGGCCGTCCTGCACCGTGCTGCGTGCGGACACGTCACCGGCGTAGCGGCTGCTGAGCGCCGCGGCGAGGAGCTCACGCGTACGGACGGCCCCGCCGGCGAGGTCCTGGTCGGCACGGGCCGCCACACGGGCACCCTCGGCCGCGGCGTCGACCGCCAGCGCCCGCACGTGCAGCGCGAACGCCAGCTGCACCACGCCGAGGAAGAGGGCGAGCACCAGGGCGGCGACCATGACGAACTCGGCGACCGCCGACCCGGCCTCGTCGTCTGACTGCTCCGGGGCGACCCGGCACGGCATCACCGGTGCTCGCCGGCGACCGGCGGGGCCCACCCCGGGCGGGGGATGAGGCAGAACGGGTGCCCGGCAGGATCGGCGTAGACGTCGCCCTCCCCCGCGCCCGGCGCGGCGGCGGTGAGGCGTCGTGCGCCGAGGGCCAGCACCTGGCGATGGGCGGCGGGCACGTCGTCGACCATGACGTCCAGGTGCATCTGCTGCGGCCTTCGCGGGTCGCCCCAGTCCGGCGCCTGATGGTCGGGCGCGCGCTGGAACGCCAGCCCGGAGTGCCGGTCGCTGCGCGAGACCACGACGAAGTCGTCGTCCGCGTACGTGATCTCCTCGCCGAGGACCGCCGCCCAGAACTCTGCGAGCGCCCGCGGTTCGGGGCAGTCGACGATCAGATGGTGCAGTCGCCCGATCGCCATCTCATCGTCCCGTCACGCTCGAGATCGCCTGCGTGAACGCGTTCTCCAGGAGGGGCCCGGCGATCGCCCAGAGCGCGACGACCAGACCTGCCGTCATCAGGGTGACGAGCACCCAGCCCGGCACGTCACCGCGCTCGGGGTCGTCCGGTGCGGGGCGCTCGTGCGAGTGCTTCGTGGTCTGGTCGTGCTGCATGGTCGTCCTTTCGGTGGCACCGCGGGTCGGCGGTGGGTTCGGTGGCAGGTGGTCGACGACTGGTGGCGGGCCGGTGGCCGGTGCGACCGGTCAGAATCCGATCTGGAGGGTGGCGAGCGAGGGGAACACGGCGAAGACGACGGTGACCGGGAGGATGAGGAAGACGACAGGGACGAGCATCGCGACCTCCTTCTTGCCGCCGGCCTCCATGAGGGCACGCCTGCCGGACTCCCGCACGTCTTGTGCCTGCGCCCGGAGGACGTCGGCGAGCGGGGTGCCGCGTTCCATGGCGACGGCCACTCCTTCGGCGAACCGGGTGAGGGAGGGCAGGCCGGTGCGGTCGGCCATCACGGTGAGCGCGACGGCGATCGGTGCGCCGGCGCGCACGTCGGCGAGCATGGTCGCGATCTCGCCGGAGAGCTCGCCGCGCGCCGTCGAGGCCACTCGTTCGAGGGCGGGCACCGGGCCTTCCCCGGCGGTCACCGCGAGGGCGAGCAGCTCGGCGCTCGTGGGGAACTCGGCCAGCATCCGTTCCTCACGGCGGCGCACGGCGCGGCTGAGCCACTGGTCGCACAGCACGAAGCCACCCGCCCCGCACAGCAGCACGAGCGCCGCGAGCGGCACCGGCGAGGAGCCCCGGGTCGTGGCGAGCACGAGCGCCAGCACGAGGCCGGCCGCCAGCCCGAGGGCGGCCGAGACGACCTGCCGGGTACGGAACGCCTCGACGCTCTCCGTCCAGCCCGCACGGTCCAGACGTCGTCGGACGTCTGCGCGCGTGGAGCCGAGCCGCTCGAACCAGTGCGAGGCGTCGGCGACCCAGGGGGCGAGCAACCGCTCGATCACCGGGAACGGCGTGCGGACCGGCTGCTCGCGCAGCAGGCCGGAGGTCGCGTCGCGGGGGCGGAGCGCCGGGGCGAGGCGTTGGTCGAGCGTGATGCGCCGTGCGCGCAGCCCCCCGACCACCAGCAGGAGGCCGATGCCGCCGAGCAAGCCCAACAGGGCTCCGGTCACGGAGAAGGACAGGCTCGTCATCGCAGCACCCGCCCCTCCTCGGGGAGGCGACCGAGACGGCGCATCAACCAGTAGGCCACGGCGGACGTCCCCGCCCCTGCCGCGAGGACGGCGACGCCCGCGGCCGAGTCGTACGCCTGCGCGGTCTCCGGCCGGGAAGCGAGGAACGCCAGCACCACCCACGGGCCCGCAGCAGCCAGGCGAGCCCCATTCACCGTCCACGACTGGCGCGCCTCGAGCTCCCCGCGCGTGCGGGCGTCCTCGCGCAAGAACGACGACAGGGTGCGCAGCAGGCGTCCCAGGTCGGTACCACCGACTTCGCGGGTGAGCCGTAGCGCCTCGACGATCCGGTCGGCGACAGGGTCCGCGAGACGGGCCTTGAGCAGGTCCAGGCAGTCGCCGAAGCGTCCGGTCGCCCGGTAGTCCGCCGCGAAGCGGGCGAACGGCTCGCGCAGCTCCACCGGGCCGCGCTCGGCGAGCTGGGCGAGCGCCTCGGGGAGCGACAGGCCGGCGCGCACGCCGGACGCGAGGTGGTCGACCACCTCGGGCCAGACGTCGCGCAGGTCCAGCCGGCGCCGGCGCGCGCGGACCCGGACGAGGGCCTCAGGTGCGACGGCGGCCATCAGGGCGAAGCAGGCGGAGATGGCCGGGGACCGCGTCAGCGCGAACCCGGCGAGCAGCACGAACAGCCCGGCCGTGGCACTGAGCCACCACAGAGCCGCCGGGGTGACCGACGGTGCCCCCGCCTGGACCAGCAGGTCCTGGACGGCCACGACTCGGCCCGCGCGGCGGCGCGGGCGCCCGGTCGGCTCCCAGAACGACAGCCACACGCACGCGAGACCCGCCCCGAGCAGGAGGCCGACCACCACTCCCATCAACGTCCGCCCGTCAGGAGAGCGCGAACGTCGACCCCGACCCGTGCGAACCGCTCCGCACCGGGCGGGAAGCCGTCGCCGCGCACGAGGTCACCGCCCTGCTCGGCGGGCAGCCGGTGGAACAGCCCGGCGGTCTCGACGCGGTCGGCCTCGACGCGGCCCGTCACGGCCACGATCTCCCGCACCTGACGTGCGCCGTCCGCCGCGACGTCGAGGTGCACCACCACGTCGATCGCGGACGCCACGGTGGGCACCACGAAGCGATCGGACACGTTCTCGCCCGCCAGGAGGGGAAGCGTGCACATCTTGGTGACCGCTTCGCGGGCCGAGTTGGCGTGCACCGTACACATGCCCGGGATCCCGGCGTTGAGCGCCACGAGCATGTCGAAGCTCTCCGCCTCGCGCACCTCGCCGATGACGATGCGGTCCGGCCGCATCCGCAGCGCCTCCTTCACGAGGCGGCGCAACGGGATCTCGCCGGTGCCCTCGAGGCTGGGCTGGCGGCACTGCATCGCGACGTGGTCGCGGGCGGCGAAACGGACCTCGAAGACCTCCTCGCACGAGATGACCCGCTGGCCGGCCGGGATGGAGCCTGCGAGCGCGTTGAGCATCGTCGTCTTGCCTGCCTGCGTCGCCCCGGAGACGAGGACGTTCAGGCCTGCCCGCACGGCCGCGTCGAGGAACGCTGCGGCGTGCGACGTGAGGGAGCCGAGCCGCACCAGGTGGTCCAGGTGGTCCGCCCGTACCAGGTGCTTGCGGATGTTCACGGCCATGTGCTCACGCGTGACATCGGGGATGACCACGTGCAGGCGTTCGCCGCCCGGCAGCGACGCGTCCACGAACGGGCTGCTGAGGTCGAGCCGACGCCCGGACGCCTTGAGCATCCGCTCCACGAGGTCGCGCACCTGTCCCGTCGTGAGGAGCGTCGTCGTCAGCTCGGGCACCCCGCGTCGGGCGACGAACACCTTGGCGGGTGCGTTGATCCAGATCTCCTCGACCTCCGGGTCGTCGACATAGCGCTGCAGCGGGCCGAGGCCACCGAGGGAGTCGGCCACGGCCCGGGCCGCCTCCTGCGGATCCATGAGAGGAGGCACGATGCCCCGTGTGGCGCGGTCGGCGTAGTCCGCCACCGCCTCGGAGACGAGGCGTTCGAGCCCTGCGCGGTCGCGGACGGGGTCGAGCGCGCGCCGGCGCACCAGCTCGCGGACCTCGTACTCGAGGATCGCGGCGGCGCCGGTGGGCGCCAGGGCGTCGTTCGGCACTGATCTCCCTCTCGTCGAATGGCCGCACCCGGCGGCGAATGCTGCCCCAGATTAGACATTCCGAGCGGCCACTCGCGGGCCCCTGTGGATAAACGAACTCGCGTGACGCTCCGCCGGCGAATGACCACCGAGACGCCCATTTCGACGACGTGTGAACAATCTGAAAAGTGGAATTGATATTGAGGGGCATGCGTCGACTTCCGTGACGCGCGCGCCCAGGGTCGCTGTGCCGGGTTTCCTTTACACGGCGTGCGCCACCCCTCCGCCATCAGCGAGAGCACCCCGCCGCTCGGTCAGCATTCCTCCTGAAACGTCCAGGCGATGTCTGTCTGGGCAATCTGGTGCCGTGCTCCGTCAGAGCTGTAGGTGACCCGGGTCGCCGTGAACGATCCGCCCGAAGCATCGGGCGTCAGGAACGTGAAGAAGCTGTACATGCCGCCGGGCTCGATCTCGGCACCGACCGCATCCCGCCGCTCGTCCCACAGCCAGTTCTCCCCGGCCTTCGGCACAGGCAGTCCGATGCCGAACAAGGCTTCCTGCGCGTCGCCCTGCAGGGCGAGATCGGTGACGTAGGCACCATCGAGCTCGACGCCGTCCGCGTCCACGAGATCGACGCGGGTGATCACGACCGTGTCGCCACCGGTGTTCTCGAGGATGAGCTCACCGTCCGACTGCACGGGTTTGCTGGTCGGGCCACAGTTCATGGTGGCGTTGGTCGACAGGTCGATCGGCCCGTTGTTGGCGCCGACTGAGAGCGTGCAACCCGACAGCGCCACGACGACTGCGAGAAGGATGACACCACCGGGGCGCGTCAGCCGGCGGCCCGCGCCGTCACGCTCGGCCCGCGCCGTGCCTGTGTCCATCTTGGAGTCAGCACTGGCGTCGGCGTCGTCTCGCGCGAAATCCGGACCTGCGGCCGAAGCGCGCCGCCGGGCCCACCAGTTCAGGACGGCGGACAGCACGAGCAGGACGGCGATGCAGGACGTCTCCATCGCCCCGGGATTACCCCAGTTGATCGCGACAGCCGCGACCATCGCGACGGCTGCGACGGTTCGCGCCACGTCGTCGAACGTCATGCGCTCTCCCTTCAGAAGGTGTCGTCACTGCGACGTGCAGCACATCCCGGGCCCCGGCTCATCGGCTCGGATCGCGACTGCGCCAGGAATGGCGCTTGAGTATCAGCGCACTGCGCCTATGCACCCCCGTCAGGCGCCGCCTGAGCGTCCAGCGACCGAGTTCGAGTGAGCCACGCCCACGCTGCGCCTGCACGTCGAGGCGACCTACGTGCAAACTCTGCACAACGACTTCAGTCCGGGAGCCCCGGATGTAGAATTCTCCGCGCGTACCCATAATTCTTTGCAAAGCAACCTCCATTGCGCACGAATTTCAAATAAGCAAGCCCTTCCAGATTGTCGAGAAATCACGCCCCTTTCCTGGCAGTCGATCTCTGCTCTCCAGATAGGTGGATCCCGCTCTGCCGTCGACGCGGGTGGGCCCGGGGACACGCTCCTGCCGCCCCTGGCCCACTCGATACGATCTCCAGCCAGCGGAGCGCCGCGGGGCCTGTGAGCGCGGCCGCTGCGCCCCCCTGCCCGAGAGCTAGGGTCGAGCCATGCCGACCTCTCCCCCGCCCGGCCGCTGGACCGATGTCGCGCGCGCGACAGGACTGCTCGGCGCGGACGACGCCGTCGCGCAGACGATCTTCGCCGAGATGACGTCGCTCGCCGCGCGCACGGGCGCGATCAACCTGGGCCAGGGCTTCCCCGACGTCGACGGGCCGGAGTTCATCCGGTCGGCAGCCAAGGACGCGATCGACGCCGGTCGCAACCAGTACGCACCGGGCGACGGCGCGCCCGAGCTGCGCCGCGCGATCGCGGACCACCAGCGCCGCCACTACGGCCTCGACGTCGACCCGGACTCCCAGGTGCTGGTCACCACCGGCGCCACCGAGGCGATCGCCACGGCGCTCCTCGCGCTCGTCGGACCGGGGGACGAGGTCATCACGCTCGAACCGTTCTACGACTCGCACGCCGCGGGGATCGCGCTGGCCGGCGCGACGCACGTGCCGGTGCCGCTGACCGCCGACGACTTCCGGCTCGACGCCGCCGCCCTGCGCGCCGCCGTCACCCCGCGCACGCGGCTCATCGTCCTCAACACCCCGCACAACCCCACGGGCACCGTGCTCACGCGCGTCGAGCTGGAGCAGGTCGCCGCCGTCGCGCGCGACGCCGACCTGCTGGTCCTCACCGACGAGGTCTACGAGCACCTCGTGTTCGACGACGCCACCCACGTGCCGATCGCCACCCTGCCCGGCATGGGCGAACGCACGCTCACCGTGTCCTCCAGCGGCAAGACGTTCAGCCTCACCGGCTGGAAGGTGGGCTGGGTGCACGGTCCGGCGGAGCTCGTCACCGCGGTGCGCACGGTCAAGCAGTTCGTCACCTACACCTCGGGCGCCCCCTTCCAGCCCGCCATCGCCCAGGCGCTCGACGACGACGCCGCCCCACGCGCCCTCGCGGCGTCGCTCGCCTCCCGCCGCGACCTGCTGTGCGAGGGGCTGACGGCCGCCGGCCTCGACGTCGTCGTCCCCCAGGGCACGTATTTCGTGGTGGCCGACGGGCAGCATCTTGCCGAGCGACTCGGTGTCACAGACGGGCACGAGCTGTCCCGGCGGCTGCCGGAGCTCGCAGGGGTGGTGGGCATTCCCGTGTCCGCGTTCTGCCGCACCGGCTCCCCCACGGCGAGCGCTCTCGTGGCGCGCGTGCGGTTCACGTTCGTCAAGCGCGAGGACGTGCTGCGCGAGGCGGTCGAGCGACTCCACCGGCTCCCGCGCTAGCCCGCACTACCTCGCGCCACTCCGCTCTACCTGGGCAGTTCGCGTGCTACCTCGGCAGCCGTGGCACTACCTCGGCATGGGTGGCACTACCTCAGCGGCGTGCGTGCTACCTCGGCACGGTGGGGAGCAGCTCGGCTCGGGAGGTCAGAGCGCGGGCAGCACCAGGCTGACTGCGACGACCAGCATGATGGCCGCGACGACGGCGTCCACGACGCGCCAGGCGCCCGGCCGTGCGAGCACGGGGGCCAGCAGCCGCGCACCGTACCCGAGGCCGACGAACCACAGCACGCTGGAGACCATCGCCCCGGCGGTGAACAGCCAGCGCGCGTCGCCGTGCGACGCGGCGAGCGACCCCTGCAGCACCACCGTGTCGAGGTACACGTGCGGGTTCAGCCAGGTGAGCGCGAGGGCCGTGAGCAGCACGGGCCGCACCCGCCGGCCGGCGTCGGGGACGCTGCGGTCAGTCGCCGCCTCCAGGCCGGCCTCGTCGCCTCGCCAGGCCCGCCGGGCGGCGAGGGCCCCGTAGCCGAGGACGACGACGGCACCTGCCCAGCGCGCGACCTCCACCACGGCCGGGTGGCTCACGACCAGCGCACCGAGCCCCGCGGTCCCCGCCGCGTACAGGAGCAGGTCGGAGGCGGCGCAGACGGCGACGACGACGCCGACGTGCTCACGGCGCACGCCCTGGCGCAGCACGAAGGCGTTCTGCGCGCCGATGGCGACGATGAGCGAGAGGCCGAAGGCGAGGCCGGCGAGGACGGTGAGCACGCGACGACGCTAGGCAGTCCCACCCGCTGAAGTCCATCTACGGTTTCTTCCGCTGATGCAGCACAGCTTCATCTACGGTGGGGAGGTGCGATGGGACTCCCGCCAGCTCGAGGCGCTGGCCGCCGTCATCACCGAGGGCTCGTTCGAGGGCGCCGCGCGGGCGCTGCACGTGACGCCGTCGGCCGTGAGCCAGCGCGTGCGCGCGCTGGAGAACGCGGCGGGGTCGGTGCTGGTGCGCCGCACTCGTCCGGTCGCCCCCACGGAGCCGGGCCGCACGATGCTGCGCCTGGCACGGCAGGTCGAGCTGCTCGGGGCGGAGGCGAGCCGCGCGCTCGGCCCCGGCGCCACGCACGACGGCGGCGATCCCGGCGACGCCCGCCGGCCCGTCACCGTGCCGCTGGCCGTGAACGCCGACTCCCTGGCCACCTGGGTGCTGCCCGCCCTCGCCCAGGTGGAGGGGGTCTGCTTCGACCTGTACCGCGAGGACCAGGACCGCACGGTGGACCTGCTGCCCGCGGGCGTCGTCATGGCCGCGATCACCTCCCAGCGCGAGCCCGTGCAGGGCTGCAGCTCCGCCCCGCTCGGGATCACGCGGTACCGCCCCGTCGCGACCCCCGCCATGATCGAGCGCTGGTTCCCCGACGGCCCCACGGCCGACGCGCTCGGCCGCGCGCCCGTCGTCGTCTTCAACCGCGGCGACGACCTGCAGGACGTCTGGCTGCGCGACCGTGCCGCCGCGACGGGCGCGGCGGTGCCGGACCCGCCCCGCCATCACGTGCCGAGCACGGCCGAGTACCTCGACGCGGTGCGCCGCGGCCTCGGCTGGGGCATGTGGGGACCGCTCCCCGGCCCGGACGCCCGGTTCCCGGTGCTCGGGGACGCCCTCGAGCGGGGCGAGGTGCGGACCCTTGCCGACGACGCCGTCGTCGACGTGCCGGTCTACCTGCAGCAGTGGAAGCTGCGCTCGGAGGTCCTCGACCGCGTCACCGGCGCCCTGCGTGCCGAGGCGCGCCGCGTCCTCCCGCAGCGCTGAGCTCGGCCCGAGGTCGGCCCGAGGTCGGCACGACCGAGGGCCAGGCGCAGACGGAGAGACCCCCAGGGTCAGGCGCAGACGCCCGGCAGCAGCGAGGGGCTGGGCGACGGGGACGGCGAGGAGGACTTCTCGCCCGCCTGCTTGCCGGGGGACGCGACGTCGTCGTCGACCGGCGTCGCGCCCGTCGGCTTCGGCGAGGAGGATGCCTTCGCCCCCTTCTTCTTCTCCGCTGCCGGCGTGCCGGGCGGGGCCTTGTCGGCGCGGATGCGCGCCCAGATCTCGTCCGCCGCGGGCGTCCACTCCACCCGGCCGGGCTGGCTCACGGAGTCGACGACGGGCACGGAGGTGAACACGATCCGGGCGGGGTCGATGTCGCGGATGCTCCACGCCAGGCCGGCGAGCGCCGTCGGGCTGGCGAGGTCCGGGTCGGTCGAGATGGAGCCGAGGATCTTCCGCACCATGCGGTACAGCCGCGGCGAGTCGGTGATGACGTTCTGCGACAGGATCTCGCGCATCGTCGCGTCGAAGAACGCCTGCTGCCGCTCGATGCGCTTGAGGTCGCTGCCGATCTCGAGGCCCATGCCCTCGCCCTTGCGGGCGCGCAGGAAGTTGATCGCCGTGTAGCCGTCGAGCTTCTGCCGCCCGGCCTTCAGGTCGAGGTCCACCCGCTGCCCCTTGACCGCCTCGGGCAGGCACATGGTGACGCCGCCGATGGCGTCGACGACGCCGATGACGCCGTTCATCTGCACGACGACGTGGTCCTCGATCCGCACGCCCGTGAGCTTCTCGACCGTGTGGATCGTGCAGGCCGCCGCGCCGGTGACGTCCTTGCCGGGACCACCGCCGAGGGCGAACGCGGTGTTGAACATGGCGTTCGTCTGCGGCGCGGTGCTGCCACCGCCCGGGAGCTTGCAGGACGGGATGTCGACGAGGGAGTCGCGCGGGATCGAGACCGCCTCGATGCGGCTGCGGTCCCCGGAGATGTGCACGAGCAGCGTCGTGTCGGAGTGGAACTCGTCGCCCGCGCCGGCGATCTCGGCGTTCGCCGCGTCGCGGAAGTCGGTGCCCATCACGAGGATGTTGAGGTCCTTGCCGGCGAACGGGTCGCTCGGGTCCTGCTCGGTCGCGACCGCGGGCGGGCGGTCGTCCTCCGCGAGGAGGTCGTCGACGTCGGACACGTCGATCTGGGAGCGCAGGTCGACGAACGACGCGACCGCCGTCGCCGTCCCGAACGCCACCACCGCGGTGAGGACGAGGGCGGTCGAGCGGACGACTCGGTGCGAGGCGAAAGAGGTCGCGTGACGCGGCAGGGTCCGCACAGCGCGATACTAGGCCGTGAGCAGCGCGGACGCGCGGGGGACAGCGGTTTCACCCGCCGACCCCCGCGCGTGCCGTGAGTGCTCGTCAGTCCCGCGCGGCGAGCGCGGCGACGGCGAGCCCGGGCTGGTCCGCGAAGACGCCGTCCAGGCCGGTGTCCAGGAACGCGTCGAGCTCGCCGGCCAGGTCACCGTGGGCCGTGAGGTCCGCCGAGGAGCGGTACTCGGCGGGCAGGAACTGGTTCTCCGCGCGGAACGTCCACGCGTACACGTCGAGCCCGGCCCGGTGAGCGTCTCGCACCACGGAGGTGGGCTCGCCGAGCGTGCCGTCCGCGTCGCGCGGGACGACGACGTTCTTCTCCAGGCTGGCGATGTCGGCGTACCGGGCCACGCCCCGCAGGCCCGCGGGCGTCACGAGGTCGGCGTACGTGCGCGGGTCGCCCGCCGCCACGAGGTCGTACGGCGCGCCGCTCGCGGACACGTTGAGGGCCAGGCGCACGCCGGTCAGCCTGTCGAGCTCGCGCAGGTTCCCGGTCTCGAAGGACTGCACGACCACCGGGTCGCGGGGCGAGTCGTAGCCGTGGGCGTCGAGCTCCGCCACGAGAGGCGCGGTCAGCGAGAGCCCGATCGACGCGAAGTAGGTCGGGTGCTTGGTCTCTGGGGCCACGCCGACGGGGCGGCCGTCGCACGTCTGGGAGTGCCGGGCGAGGTCGAGCACCTCGTCGAGGGTGGGCACCTGGTAGAGACCGTCGAAGGCCTTGTTGCCCGGCCGCACCTGGGGCAGGCGCTCCACGGCCCGCAGGGTGCGCAGCTCCGCGAGGGTGAAGTCCTCGGTGAACCAGCCGGTCACCGCCGCGCCGTCGACCGTCTTGGTGGTGCGGCGCGCGGCGAACTCGGGGTGCTTCGCGACGTCGGTCGTGCCACCGATCTCGTTCTCGTGCCGTGCGACGAGCACGCCGTCCTTCGTGGGCACGACGTCGGGCTCGATGACGTCCGCGCACTGCAGGATCGCCTGCTCGTAGGAGGCGAGGGTGTGCTCGGGCCGGTACCCGGACGCCCCCCGGTGCCCGATCACGGTCACGCCGTCGTCGGGCGTCCGCGTCTTGCGCAGGTCGATGACGACCATCTCGGTGTCGTCGGGCGTGCCGGGCCGGCGGGCGGAGTTGCCCGGGTAGTTGTTGTCGTTGGCGATGAGGATGCGTCCGTCGCGCAGGCGCAGCACCGTCTCGAACGACTGCACGGGCAGCGCGTACGTCTCGCCGAGGCCGTACCCCTCCCCCGCGTCGATGCCGCGCGGGTTGGCGACGCGCAGCGCGTCGAGGACGAGGTCCTTGCGGACGTAGCGGCCGCCGGAGCCGTCGGGCTCGGTACGCGTCAGGTCGATCTCGTAGACGCGCTTGGTGACCGCCGCGGGGCCTTCGAAGTCGTCCCGCTCCACCACCCAGAAGCGGTTCTTGCCGACCGTGAACGCGTCCCCGACGACGTTCGCCTCCTGGTCGGCCTGGTACGCCCACGTGCGGCCGGTGTACTGCCCGCGGCGGGTGTCGAACTCGTGGATCACGCGACGGCGCTGGTCCGCGTCGGTGGTCAGCGCACCCTCGAGCACCGGGTAGAGGTAGCGCCCGGAGCGCGCCATGGCCTCGAAGCCGCGGCTCGCGCGCACGGTCGGGGTCTCGCCCGCGGCGAGGTACGGGTTCTGGGGGGACTTCAGGCCGCCCGGCAGCGGGTAGGGCTTGTCGAGCAGCGTCCCGTCGGCGTCGAAGTGCAGCAGGAACGGTCCGAACTCCTCGCCCACCCACAGCGTGCCGTCGTCGGCGCGCGCCACGGACTCGATGTCGAAGTCGGCGCCCGTGAGCAGCCGCTCGCGCGTGTCCCCGCGCACGATGTCGAAGTCCAGGAGTCCGTTCGCGTCGTTGTAGGAGATGTGGTCCAGCACCTTGATCTGTCCCGACCCCGACCCACCCTTGCGGCCCGTGCCGCCGGAGCGGCCGGTGTCCCAGTCGGGACGCACCAGGTAGCTGCGCAGCAGGAAGTCGGCGGAGTTGCCCTTCGCGCCGAAGCCGTTGTCCGGCTGGGCCCAGAACGTGCCGTCCCCGTTGTCGACCATGGCCGAGAAGCCGGGGACGACCTGGCCGTCCCACGGCCCCTGGCGACCGTTGCCCGCCGAGGCCGCGGCGCCCGACGGCGGGCCCTCCGCGAGGTAGTCGGCCGACAGGGTGGCACGGCCCTCGAGGGTGGGGACGAGGTGGGTGCTGGCTGCCCCGCGGTGATGGGGGCTTTCGGCGCCGGCACCGTCGGGGCGGCCGCCGGCAGCCGCTGCGGAGCCGGCAGCCGTGAGAGCGACGACCGCGGCGGTCGCCGCAGCGACCGTCCGCAGGAGGCGGGCGTGCGTCTGTGAGCGAGTCATGGACCGATGACACCGACGCCCCGCGACGGCCCGCCCAACCCCGGATGAACCCTGAAGGTCCGCTGGATGACGATCCGTCCCGCCGGTCTCTCGCGGGCACTGTTGTCACACCCCTAGATCTGCTAGGTTCAGCACCCCTAGTACTTCTAGATATCGGGAGCCCACGTGCGCTTCGACAAAGACCTGGTGGCGGCGTCCGCCACCCCGCTCGTGCTGGGCATCCTCGCCGAGGGCGAGTCCTACGGGTACGCCATCCTGAAGCGGGTCACCGAGCTGTCGGGCGGCCGCATGCAGTGGACCGACGGGATGCTGTACCCCCTGCTGCACCGGCTCGAGCGGCTCGACCTGGTCGTCGCGACCTGGGGCACCTCCGAGGCCGGCCGCCGCCGCAAGCACTACGCGATCACCCCCGCAGGCAGGGACGCCCTCGCCGAGCGGCAGCAGCAGTGGTCCGTCGTCGCGGACGTGCTCCAGCACGTCTGGCGAGCCGCCCAGGCACCCGGCTCCGGCCCGGCCTCCCGCCCGGCGCTCGCGGACGGGTGGGCGTGATGGCCGAGCAGCACGAGCGCCTCGAGGCGCAGATCGACCAGTGGCGCTCCTACGTCCAGCGGCGCCGCGCCATCTCCGCCGCCGACGTCGACGAGATGGAGGACCACCTGCGCGGGCAGGTGAGCGACCTGACCGCCACCGGGCTCGACGACGGCGAGGCGTTCCTCGTCGCGGTCCGGCGCATGGGCAACCTCGACGCGGTCTCCCGCGAGTTCGCCCGCGAGCACTCCGAACGGCTGTGGAAGCAGCTCGTGCTCGTGCCGGACGACGCCCCCGAGGGCGCCGCGGGCCCGACCTGGCGCGAGCTCGCCGTCGTCCTCGCGCTCGCGGTGGGGGCGGGCGTCGCGGCGAAGATCGGCCTCGCCGCGATCCACGAGGACACCGCGCTCGTGCGCAACCTGCCGCTGCTCACCGCGCCCTTCCTCGCCGCCTACTTCGCGTGGAAGCGCCGCGTCTCGGCGCGCGTCCTGCTGTGGCTGCTGGTGCCGTTCGCCGCGCTCGCCGTGGTGCTCAACGTCTACCCGTACGACCTCGGCGGCTCCACCGTGCTGCTGGCGGCGATCCACGCCCCGCTCGTGCTGTGGGCGCTCGTCGGCGTCACCTACGTGGGCGGCCGGTGGCGGGCCGAGGAGCCGCGCATGGACTTCGCACGGTTCACCGGCGAGCTGGTCGTGTACGTCACGCTCCTCGCCATCGGCGGCGGGGTGCTCCTGGGCCTCACGGCGGCCACCCTCAACCTGGTCGGCGTGGACATCGAACCCGCGATGCAGAACTGGATCCTGCCCTTCGCGGTCCCGGGCGCCGTCGTCGTCGGGGCATGGCTGGTCGAGGCGAAGCAGGACGTCGTGGAGAACATCGCCCCGGTGCTCACCCGTGTGTTCACACCGCTGACGCTCGTCATGCTCCTGGTGACGCTGGTCGTGCTGCTCACGGCCGGCAACCTCGCCGACACGGACCGCGACCTGCTCATCCTCATGGACGCGATCCTCGTGCTGGTGCTGTGCCTGCTGCTCTACTCGGTGTCCGCGCGCGACTCGCTCGCCCGCCCGGGCTGGTTCGACGCCCTGCAGCTGGCGCTCGTCGTCGCCGCCCTCGCGGTGGACGCCGTCGCCCTGACGGCGATGCTGACCCGCATCGCCGAGTTCGGCGTCAGCCCCAATAAGGCGGCCGCCCTCGGGCTCAACCTCCTGCTGCTCGTGCACCTGGCGCGCTCGGGCTGGCTGCTGCTCGGGTTCCTGCGCGACCGCCGGTCGTTCGGCGCGCTCACCCGCTGGCAGACGCGCTTCCTGCCGGCCTACCCGGTGTGGGCGGCCGTCGTCGTCGTGGCTTTCGGCCCGCTCTTCGCCTTCGCGTAGCGGCCGAACAGGCGGTTGTACACCTACTGACGCGTCAGAAGGTGTACAACCGCCTGTTCGGCGTCGGGCCGGGTGCCGGGGGCCGGGGGCGGGGGCTGGGGGCGGGGGGCGGCTCAGGCCAGCTTGACCCAGCCGTCCCGGCGGAAGGCCGGGGTGGCGAACGCGAGCACGGACAGCGCGCACGCCAGGGCGGCGAGCATCACCCAGGACATCGCCACCGCGTCTCCGCCGAGCACCCCGACCAGCGGCGAGACCAGGCCGGCGATGCCGGACTGCACGGCGCCGATGACGGCCGCGGCGGTGCCCGCCCGCTCGCCGTGCCGCGACAGGGCGATCGCCGACGCGTTGGCGGGGACGAGGCCCTGGAAGGCCAGCACCAGCCAGAGCACGGCGAGCAGGCCGACGAGACCGCCCGCGCCGGTCAGCGCGACCACGAGCAGCCCGACGCCGACCACCCCCTGGATCGCCAGCGCGGCCCGCAGCAGCCGGATCGGCGCGACCCGCCGCACCAGGGCGGCGTTCACCTGCGCGGACAGCACGAGCCCGAGACCGTTCACGGCGAAGAGCAGGGCGAACTGGCCGTGGGTCAGGCCGTAGCCCTCCTGGAAGATGAACGGCGAGCCGACCACGTAGCTCATGAGGACCGCCTGCCCGAGCCCCGGGATCACGGCGAGCGCCATGAACTGCTTGTCCCGGACCAGGGTGCGGTAGCCGGCGAAGACGCTGCGCGCGCCGCCGGCCTGGCGACGCACGGCGGGCAGCGTCTCCGGCATGAACCGCCACACCACGACCGCCATCGCCACGCCCGCGAGCGCGAGGACGCCGAACACCCAGCGCCAGCTCGCGGCCGCCGCCACGGCCGACCCGAACGTCGGCGCGAGCATCGGCGCGACGCCGATGACGAGCATGAGGCGGGACAGGATGCGCGCCGCCTCGGCCCCCACGAAGCGGTCTCGCACGACGGCCATCGAGGCGACGCCGCACGCGGCGTTGAAAAAGCCCTGCAGCAGGCGCAGCCCGACGAGCACCGTCATGTTCGGGGCGAAGGCGCACAGCAGCGACGTGACGACGTGCAGCGCGAGCCCCCACATCAGGGGCGTCCGGCGCCCGAAGCGGTCCGACAGCGGACCGATCGTGAGCTGGCCGAGGGCGCCACCGAGGAGCATGACGGAGACCGAGAGCTGCGCGAACGACGCCGAGGAGCCGAGGTCGGCCGCCACCTGGGGCAGGGACGGCAGGTACATGTCGACGGTGAACGCCGGGAGGGCCGCGAGCGCACCGAGCATGAGGACCCAACGGAACGGAGAGCGGGCGCGCGGAAGTCTCACGGAGGCGTCGGGCATGGCACCCATGCTATCGAAACGATACGACCGTGCCCAGAGGAATGTCGGGGCTGCGCCCCCGGACTGTCGGTGGGATGCGTCACGATGGATCCATGTGCGGCCGCTACGCGTCCTTCCGCGACGCCCAGGACATCGCCGACGACCTCGCGCTCGCCGAGATCGCCGAGGACGCCCGTCTCCTCCCACCCTCGTGGAACGTGGCTCCGACCGACCCCGTGCGCATCGTCGTCGAGCGCCCGCGCCGGCTCGAGGGGGGCGCCACAGGGGAGATCACCCGGACCCTGCAGCTCGCGCGCTGGGGCCTCGTCCCCTCCTGGGCGAAGGACCCGTCGGTGGGCGCGCGCATGATCAACGCCCGCACCGAGACCCTGCTCGACAAGCCGGCGTTCGCGAAGCCGCTCGGCGTCCGGCGCTGCCTGCTGCCGGCGGACGGCTACTACGAGTGGCGCAGGCTGGCGCTGCCGGAGGGCGCGCCGGCACGGGCGAAGGTGCCCAAGCAGCCGTACTGGATCCACCCGGACGACGGCGGGCTCGCCGCGCTCGCCGGGCTCTACGAGTTCTGGCGCGACCGGTCGAAGGCGGACGACGACCCGGACCGCTGGCTCGTGTCCACGACGGTGATCACCACGGCAGCGTCGGCCGACCTCGAGCGCATCCACGACCGGATGCCCGTCGTGCTCCCCCGCGCCGCGTGGGACGCGTGGCTCGATCCCGCGGTCGGCGCCGAGCAGGCCATGGGTCTGGTCACCGGCCCGCAGGTCGCCATGGCCACGCGCCCCGTCGGCGACGCCGTCGGCTCGGTGCAGAACAACCGGCCGTCGCTGATCGACCCCGACCCGGACCCGCGGGACCCGGACGTGGTCGGCACCACCCCGAGGTAGTGCGCCCCCGGGCTCAGGCGCCGGTGTAGGCGCGCTGCAGCCG
Source organism: Isoptericola sp. NPDC055881 (assembly GCF_053615895.1). Taxonomy (NCBI): domain Bacteria; kingdom Bacillati; phylum Actinomycetota; class Actinomycetes; order Micrococcales; family Promicromonosporaceae; genus Isoptericola; species Isoptericola sp. NPDC055881. The sequence continues at coordinate 17,169 of NZ_JBSHCR010000038.1, read as the reverse complement.
CACCGGCGTGATCTCGCCGATGCCCTGGACCTCCTGCGCGGGCTGCGCGGTCAGCGCGTAGCGGGACGACGACGCGAGCAGCGACGCCGTGTGGGGGTCCACCAGCACGGTGGCGGGCTCGGCGAGCTCGGTGATGCGCGACGCGAGGTTGACGTCGGAGCCGAACACGTCGCCGAAACGCGAGAGCACGCGCCCCCACACGAACCCGACCCGCACCGGGATCTCCTTCTCCGTGGCGTGCGGAGCGGCCAGCCCCAGCGCCACCTCGGCCCCCGTCGTCACGTCGTCGGCCACGAACAGCACGGCGTCGCCGATGGTCTTGACCACCCGGCCACCGGCCTCGGTGATGACGTCGCGCGCCCGTGACTCGAAGAGCTGCACGAACTCCGACAGCTCCTGCGACCCCAGCCCCGCCGTGCGCTTGGTGAACGACACGATGTCCGCGAACCCGACGGCGCGTGGCAGGGGCAGCTCGTCGCCGTGCGCGGCGTGCGTGCCGCGGGCGCCGCCGAACTCGGTGGCCAGCCGGCCGGTGAGCGCGGCGAGCTGGCGCCGCCAGGCGTGCTCGAGCTGCCGGGAGAGCCGGTCGGCCATCTCGGGCACGCGGTCCAGGGCGGCGAGCCGGGCGCTCACGTCGTCCAGGCCGTCGCGCCGGCTGAGGTGCTCGACGAACGCCTCCACCTGCCACAGCGCGAGCCGGTCCGTGGTGTGCCCCAGCGAGCGGATCAGCGTCATCTGCGCCTGCTCGTCCAGCCGCTCCGTGTCCACGAGCTCGCCGATCTCGCGCAGCGCCTCCATGTCGGCGTCGGTGAACCCCACCTCCGCCGGGTGCGTGACGGGCAGCCCGAGCCACCGCCAGTAGTTCTCGATGAACTCCTGCGAGTGGCCGGTCCCCTCCACGAGGTCCGACAGGGTGTACCGCCGCGGACCACCGAGGATCTCCTCGTCCAGCCGCGCCGCCGTGTCCCCGGACCGCCGCGCCCCGTCGTCGGTGGGCAGGTCGGGTCCGGTGGTGGTGTCGCTCGTCACGCCCCCACTGTAGCCAGCGTCACCTGGTGCCCCGCTGGGTGCGCAGGTGGTGCACGTCGCCCGCGGTCACGCCCCGCTCGCCCGCGGCCGTCGCGATCACCAGGGAGCCGTCGCTCGCGACACGCACCGCCGTCCCCTCGACGACGTCGTCCCGCCCGGCGAGCTCGGCTCGCACCGGCCTGCCCAGCGTGGCCGACGCCGCCGCGTACCGCCGGGCCAGCCCGGCCGCCGCGGCGTCGCCGCCCGCCCCCTCGAGGGCTGCGGCGAGCCCGACGAGCTCGCGCACCAGGGTGCCGAGCAAGGCACCGCGACCGGGAGCGTCGCCAGGGCGGGACACCGGTCGGGACAGGGCGAGGGACGTCGCGGTGGGCACGGGCAGCTCGGCCGCCGTCTGGTCGACGTTCAGCCCGACCCCGACGACGACGGCGAGGCCGGGCACCCCGGGCACCACCTCCGCGAGGACGCCCGCCACCTTCCTGGCCCGGCCGAGGCCGGGCACGTCGTCCGCGGCGGGCAGCAGCACGTCGTTCGGCCACTTCAGGGTGGCGCCGACCACCCCGGCCGCTTCCAGGGTGCGCGCGACCGCCAGGCCTGCGAGCAGCGGCAGCCAGCCGAGCGCGGCGCCCGGCAGCCGCGGGCGCAGCAGCACCGACATGGTGAGCGCGGCGCGCGGGGGCGTCTGCCACTCCCGCCCCGCCCGGCCGCGGCCCGCCTGCTGGTGCTCGGCGACGAGCGCGGCGGGGGCGCCCCACGCGCCCGGGTCGCGCCGCACGGCCTGCACCAGCTCGGTGTTGGTGGAGGCGGCGACGTCGACGACGTCGAGCCGCGCGAGGGGGCCGGACGGCGCGAGCAGGTCGCGACGCAGGGCGGGGACGTCCAGGGGGGCGCGGCTCACGCCCCGATCCTGCCGCATCACCTGTCCGGCACCTGTCCGGCGCCTGTCCGCGACGACACGTTGTGGGGTCCCTCCAAAGAATCGCGGTCCGGCGCAGCCTGTCGCGCATCGATGCGTGGCAACCCACCAACTAGGGTCGGTCGGGTGAACGACGCCACCACCGCCCAGGAGCAGGCCGCGGCTCGCCCCGGCACCGCCGCCAAGCTCGCCGACCTGGAGCGACGCCGCGCCGAGGCCGTCGCCGACGCCGAGGAGAAGGCGCAGGCGCGACAGCACCCCCGCGGCAAGAAGACCGCCCGCGAGCGCATCGAGGCGCTGCTCGACGAGGGCAGCTTCGTCGAGCTGGACGCGCTGGCCATGCACCGCAGCCGCAACTTCGGCCTCGACAAGCGTCGCGTCGCCGGCGACGGCGTCGTGACCGGCCACGGCACGATCGACGGCCGCCAGGTGTGCGTGTTCAGCCAGGACTTCACCGTGTTCGGCGGGTCGCTCGGGGAGGTGCACGGCCAGAAGATCGCCAAGGTGCAGGACCTCGCGCTGCGCACGGGCGTGCCGATCATCGGTATCTCCGACGGTGGCGGGGCGCGCATCCAGGAGGGCGTGGCCGCGCTCACCCAGTTCGCGGAGATGTTTCGTCGCAACGTCGCCGCCTCGGGCGTCGTCCCGCAGATCTCGCTGATCCTCGGCCCCAGCGCGGGCGGCGCCGTGTACTCCCCCGCCCTGACGGACTTCATCGTGATGGCCGACGGCACGTCGAACATGTTCATCACCGGGCCGGACGTGATCCGCACCGTCACGGGCGAGGACGTCGACTTCGAGACGCTCGGCGGCGCCCGCACCCACAACACGACGTCCGGTGTGGCGCACTACCTCGGCGCGGACGAGGACGACGCGATCGACTACGTGCGCCACCTGGTGGGCTACCTGCCGCAGAACAACCTGGGCGACGCGCCGTCGTTCCCGCCCGAGGACGAGACCGTGCTGGAGGTCACGCCCGAGGACGAGGCGCTCGACGTCATCGTCCCCGACAGCGACAACCAGCCGTACGACATGCGCGCGGTGGTCGAGGCGGTCCTCGACCCGGACTCGTTCCTCGAGGTGCAGCCCCTGTTCGCGCAGAACGTGCTGATCGGGTTCGGCCACGTCGAGGGCCAGTCGGTCGGCATCATCGCGAACCAGCCGCTGTCCATGGCGGGCACGCTCGACATCGACGCCGCCGAGAAGGCCGCCCGGTTCGTCCGCACCTGCGACGCGTTCAACCTGCCGGTCCTGACGTTCGTCGACGTGCCCGGGTTCCTGCCGGGCGTCGGCCAGGAGCACCAGGGCATCATCCGCCGCGGCGCCAAGCTCATCTACGCGTACGCGGAGGCCACGGTCCCGCTGGTCACGGTCATCACCCGCAAGGCGTACGGCGGCGCGTACATCGTCATGGGCTCCAAGCAGCTCGGCGCCGACGTCAACCTCGCCTGGCCGACGGCGCAGGTCGCGGTGATGGGGGCGTCCGGCGCGGTGAACATCCTGCAGCGGTCCGCCCTCAAGGAGGTCGCGGAGGCGGGCGGCGACGTCGAGGCCGAGCGCGCGCGCCTGGTCGCGGAGTACGAGGACGCGATCGTCAACCCGTGGGACGCCGCCGAGCGCGGCTACGTGGACGCCGTCATCCGGCCGTCGGAGACGCGCGTGCAGGTGGTGCGCGCGCTGCGCGCCCTGCGCACCAAGCGCGCCAGCCTGCCGCCCAAGAAGCACGGCAACATTCCGCTCTGAGTCCGGGTTGGAGGACAATCGCCTGATGAGCCACGAGGACGCCACGCACGGACCTGCACCCCTGGGGTCGACGGACCCCGAACCGATGCACCGCGCGGTCGACGCGCTGGCGGCCGCGCTGCACGAGTACGTGCAGACCGCGGTCGGGGTGCGCGCCGAGTTCGGTGCGGCGGAGGCCGACGAGGACCCGCGGGTGCTCGCCCTGGAGAACCGCGTGGGGCAGCTCAACGCCGCCGTCTTCGACGCGCTGCACGACAGCCTCGGCATGCACCCCGACCTCACGAGCTCCGTGTGGGAGGCGGACGAGGACGACGAGCCGGAGCACGCGCACGACACGCCGGAGGGGGCCGTGCCGGCCGAGGTGTTCTACCTCGGCTTCGTCGTGGCCGACCCGGCACCGGGTGCGCCGGCCACCCTCGACGGCGTGGTGGAGCTGCTCGACGAGGCCGGCGGCGACGTGGCGCAGCGGCTCTTCGACGGCGGCTACGAGGTCGCGGAGTGGGCCACCTCGCGCGGCGCCGCCGTGGAGTTCGGCGACGACGACCTCGACGACGAGCTCACGGACGAGGACGGCGACGAGCCGGGGGGCACGCGATGACCGGCGAGCGGCAGGGCGAGACCGGCGGCGAGGTGCGCGTCGTCCGCGGCCGGCCCGACGACGTCGAGGTCGCGGCGCTGGTCGCCGGGCTCGCCGCCGTCGCGTCCGCGCCGGGCCTGCCGGACGACGAGACGCCCGTCGAGGAGTGGACCAACCGCGCCCGCACGGTGCGCGGCAACGGGGCCGGGGTCACGGCCAAGAGCTTCGGCGGCCGGTGGGGCCGTCACAACGCCGACGCGTGGCGCTGGAGCCTGCACTCGTGAGTGTCGTCTGGCAGCAGGTGGACCGGGCCGAGGACGTCGACGCCCCGCTGGACGAGTTCCCCGCACCGCCGCCCCCGGGCTGGCTGCGCCGCTGGCTGTGGGCCCCGGCGCTCGTGGTGAGCGTCGCGCTCTACGTGCTGCGCCGCACGATCGAGGACCCGTCGGGCCCGGTCGAGCTGTGGCTGTTCATGGGGATGCTGGCGGGCCTGATGGTCACCGCCGTCGCCGCGCTGGTTCGCTATCGCGACGACCAGCGGCAGGGCGTCGAGCAGCGGTCCGCGGCCGCCTTCGCCGCCGGGGCACGGTCGGTGACCGGCTCGGTCCTGGTGCGGGAGCGGCGCACGTCGTCCGGGCTGCTGCTCAGCGGCGTCGTCGCGTACCCGACCGACGACGGCACGGACGACCAGCCGTTCTCGTACCTCGTGCGCGCGACGGACGACGAGACGCTGCCGCCGCGCGACGGCGACCCCGTGGCGGTCTGGTGGGCGCCGGGCACGGACACGGTCGTGGCCCGGTACCACCGCGGCTGGGCCGACTCCTTGCGCCGGCGCGCCGGGGGTCGCTGAGCCTCGACGCCGCAGCCGCGGCCTTCAGCGGGACGCGCGTCCCGCGGCGAACAGCCGGCACGCGTGCGCCGCGGTGCGCTCCAGCTCCACCACGGCGTCCCGGGAGAGCTCCGCGAGCGTCCGCGGTCCCGGCGCGAGCGAGAACGCCGCGGCGATCCCGGCGTCCGCGACCTGCCCGGGCGTGAGCTCCACGCCCCCGGCGACGACGACGACCGCCGCCCGGCCGGCGACGAGCCGCACCACGGTGTCCACCACCTTGCCGTGCAGGGACTGCTCGTCGAGCCTCCCCTCCCCCGTGAGCACGAGGTCGGCGCCCTCGAGCGCACCCACGAGACCGACGGCGTCGGCGACGAGCTCGCCGCCGGGGACCAGCGCCGCCCCCAGCGCGGCGGACAGGCCCACGGGCAGCCCGCCCGACGCGCCCGCGCCGGGCAGGTCGCGCGCGTCGTGCCCGGTGGACCCGGCGAGCGCGTCGGCCAGCCGCGCGAGCCCGTCCTCGAGCGCGACCACGTCGGCGGCAGTCGCCCCCTTCTGCGGCCCGAAGACGGCGGCCGCGCCGCGCGGGCCGAGCAGCGGGTTGTCGACGTCGCACGCGATGCGCCACCGCAGCCCGCGGGCGCGCGGGTCGATGCCGGACAGGTCGACGCGGGCCAGGGACCGCAGCCCGCCACCGCCCTCCGGCACGGCCTGGCCGGACGCGTCGAGGAACCGGGCGCCCAGCGCCGTGAGCAGCCCGGCCCCGCCGTCCGTGCTGGCGGAGCCGCCGACGAACAGCACGACCTCCTGCGCCGCCGGGGCGTCGTCGAGTGCGGCGAGGACCACGGTGCCGACGCCGTGGCTGGTCGCGTCGAGCGCGCGCAGCGGCACGTCGGCGACCTTGGGCAGCCCGTACGCCTCCGCGGCCTCGACGGCGAGCGTCCGACCGTCGGGGGAGACGCCGTAGCGAGCCGTCGTCGGGCGACCCAGGGCGTCCGACGTGGGGCAGGTGCGGGCCTCGGCCCCCCACGCCCCGAGGATCGCGTCGAGCGTGCCCTCGCCGCCGTCGGCGAACGGCACGGTGCGGACGCGAGCGCCCTCCCCCAGGGCCGTGCGGGCCCCGGCGGCGAGCGCCTCGGCGACCTGCGTCGCGGTGGCGCTGCCCTTGAAGGAGTCGGGCGCGACCACCACGCTCAGGGGGCGGGCCTGCGGGTCGGGGATGTCCTTCACGTCCTCGTGCACGAAGGACGAGGCTAGCCGTTCGAGCGGGCGTGGGCGCGGGCGTCTCGCGACCGCCCGCGCCCGGCGCCCGGTCAGCCCTGCGCCTTCTTCCGGTCCGCGAGCGCCGCCTCGTACTCGGTGCGGATCGTGTCGCCCCCGCCCTTGCGCCAGGCGGCGACGGCGGGCTTCCAGGCGCTGACCGGCTTGCGCCCGGCGAGGATGTCCGCCTCCACCGAGCCGAGCCGCTCGCCGATCTGGCCGCCCTTGCGGCTGTCGGTCTCGCTGAACAGGCCCTGCACGGGGTTCTTCACGGCGGTGGGCACGACGGCGGTCTGGGCGTCGTGCTCGGCCTGCGCGACGTCCGGGTCGCCGGCCTGGAAGTTGACCCACGGCCCCTCGACCACGTACTTGAGGCCGAGCTGCACCTCGGTGCGTCCCTTCTCCGTCGGCACCGGGTCGGTGCCGTCGAGCTCGTAGTGCACGCCCTCGATGCCGTAGGTCTTGAACAGGTGCTCCTCGGTGCCGAACGGGGCGGCGAGGTAGTTGATGACGTCCAGCAGGGCCTCGACGCGGTCGGCGGACTTCGCGCTGATCGACGTGACGTTCTGGACGGGCGCGCCCAGGTGGATGCCTGCGGTGCCGCCGCCCGCGGCGAGCGGCGGGGGCACCACCGCGAGCTCGAACCCTTCCCCGAGCGGGTAGTTCGAGAAGTCCGGCCAGGCGCTGAACGTGTCGTCGAGGAACCGGATGGTGCCGTTCACCAGCCACGTCTTGCGCTGCGGCTGCTGCGCGGTCACGCCGTCGGGGTGCACGAGACCGGCGGCCACCAGCTTGCGCGCGGCCTCGAGCGCCTCCTCCTGCGCCTCGTGCAGGTTCGCGCTGGTGAGCGTGCCGCCGTCGTCCGACCAGCCGTTCGGGATCTCGTACATCTGCCGCAGGAAGCCGAGGGGCACGCGTCCGAGCGCCCACGTGTTCCCGCCCGTGAGGTCCTGGCACAGGGCGTGGAACTCGTCCACGGACTTCACCTGGGGGTCGATGCCCTCGGACGCGAACCAGTCCTGGCGGGCGTAGAACACGCCGCTCTGGGCGGGGCCGCGCGGCACCGGCACCGCCATGACCTTGCCGTTGTAGAGGCAGTTCTGCCAGCTCTCGGTGGGGATGTTCGCGAGAAAGGGGTACTTCTCGACGGCGTCGCCGGCGAGCAGGTCGGTGAGGTCGGTCGCCCGTTCCTGCAGGAGGCTCGGCAGGCCGGGGACCGAGCCCGGGAAGAAGGAGAAGATGTCGGGCAGCCGGTCGCCGGCGACCGTGGTCTGGAAGCGGTCGTTGTAGTCGCCGGACGGCGTGAGCGCGACGGAGAGGGCGAAGCCGAGGCGGGAGTTGAGCTCCTGCCAGTACTCGTTCTTCTCCAGCGCGGGTGGGACGGGGCTGTTGGTCATCGTGAACACCGACACGTCCTCGCCGTCGCCCGGCTGGCCGGAGGCCGCCTTCTTCGGGCTGGCCGGGTACCGGAGCATCGTGTCGGGCACGCCCCGGGTGCCCTTGATGTCGATCTTCACGCCGGTGTAGGGGATGTACTTCGGCAGCACGGAGGCGTTCTGGGCGGCGGAGACCGCGGCGACGCCGCGGCCCTCGTTGCTGCACGCGGCGGTGCCGAGCATGGCGGACGCGCCCAGGCCGAGGCCGCCGAGCAGCAGGTTGCGGCGGGACATCCGGGCCTCGGCGAGCGGGGTGGGGATCATGCGAAGGACTCCTCGTTGAGCGGGTGGCGGTGCGCTGACGGGTGCGGGTGGGGACAGGGCGCGTCAGCCCTTGACGGCGCCGGTGAGCATCCCCTTGGCGAAGTGACGCTGCAGGAACGGGTAGACCACGAGCACCGGCACGACGGAGACCACGAGGATCGCCATCTGCAGGGACGTCTGTGGTGGCAGGGCCGAGGCGTCGATGCCCAGGTCCTGCGAGCCGAGCTGCGACCCGTCCACCACGTAGGTGCGCAGCACGAGCTGCAGCGGCCACTTGCTGGAGTCGGAGATGTACAGCAGGGCGCTGAAGAAGGCGTTCCAGTAGCCGACGCCGTAGAAGAGGCCGACCACGGCGAGCACGGGCTTCGACAGGGGCAGGCCGATACGGCGGAACAGCTGCCACTCGGTGGCGCCGTCGATGCGGGCGCTGTCGATGATCTCGTTCGGGAGCTGGACGAAGAAGGCCCGGACGACGACGACGTTGAACGCCGAGACCGACGTGGGGATGATCAGCGCCCAGAGGCTGTCGAGCAGGCCGAGCCGCTGGACCACCAGGTAGCTGGGGATCATGCCGGGGTTGAACAGCAGGCTGACCAGCACCAGGAGCAGCATCCCCCGGACGCCGAACGCGCCCCGCCGGCTCAGGGCCCAGCCGAGCGTGGTCGTGAGGGCGAGGCTGATCGCGGTGCCGACGGCGGTGACCATGACGCTGACCCACAGGGCCTGCGTCACGACGCCCCCGGCGAAGATCATCCGGTAGGCGCTGAGGTCGATCCCCGTGGGCAGCAGGACGAACCCGCCCGCCCGGGTGACCTGCTCGGGCGTCGCGAGACTGGTCGAGACGATCCCCACGAAGGGCAGGATCACCACCGCGCACGCGACGGTGAGGACGACGGCCTTGACGGCCCGCTCGGCGGGGCCGGGCATCGCCACGCCGTCGACGACGGCGCGCCGTCGGCGGGGCGGGACGCCTGCGGGCGCGGCGGGCGCGACGGGCTCTCGGGTGATGGTCATGCGCGGTAGACCCCTTCCTCGCCGAACAGGTGGGCGACCTTGTTGGCGACGAGCACCAGGACGAGGCCGAGCACGCCCTTGACCAGCCCGACGGCGGCCGCGACGCCCCAGTACCCGCCGACGACGCCCTGGTTGTAGACGTAGGTGTCCAGCACCTCGGACACGCCGAGCCCGACGGCGTCCTGCTGGAGGAGGAGCTGCTCGAAGCCGACGCTGAGGGAGTCCCCCAGCTTGAGGATCAGCAGCATGATGATGATCGGCCGCATCCCGGGCAGGGTGATGTGCCAGGTCTGGCGCCACCGGGTGGCGCCGTCGACGGCCGAGGCCTCGTACAGCGACTTGTCGATCCCCGCGAGCACGGCGAGGAAGAGGATGGTCGCCCAGCCGGTGTCCTTCCAGATGACCTGGGAGGTCACGAGCCCGTAGAACGCGTCGGAGTTGCCGATGACGTCGATCGGCTGCCACCCGTGCGCCCGCAGGAAGTTGTTGATGAGGCCGGCCCCGCCGAGCACCTGTTGGAAGACCGCGACCACGATCACCCAGGACAGGAAGTGCGGCAGGTACAGCACCGACTGCACCCACTGGCGCACCCGGTTGGACACGAGGCTGTGCAGCAGCAGCGCCAGGACGATCGGCGCGGGGAAGACGAGCACCGTCTGCAGCAGCGTGATGACCAGGGTGTTGCGCAGCGCGTTGAGGAACTCGGGGTCGCCGGAGAAGAGGATCGAGAAGTTCTCGAGGCCCACCCACAGGCTGCGCCCGATGCCGAGGTACGGCTGGTAGTCCTGGAACGCGATGACGTTGCCGCCGAGCGCCAGGTACTGGAACACGATGACGACGGCCATCGCCGGCAGGGCGAGGAGCAGCACGGCCCGGTCGCGCACCATCCGGCGCCACCACGGCAGCGGCCGGCGCGGGGCACCGGGGGCGTCGGCGGACGGCGCGGTGCCCTGCCTGTCCCGGGTCGTGGCCTCCTCGAGCGCCGTCATCCGTCCCTCCGCGGCCGGAGGGGTGGGCGTGGTGCCATGGGTCGGTCCTCTCGTCGTCGAGCGGTGTGCGTCAGGGCCTCGGCTCGTGCCGGCGCACCGATGCTAAAGTGATCGATCACTTCAGGCCGACACCGTAGAAGGTGATCGATCACACCGCAACTACCTGGCCTCGCGCCCCGGCGTCGCGCGGCGTGCCAGAATGACCGGACGCCAGGCCGAGGAGGCCCCATGACCAGCGAGGACGAGGCATGACGGAGGAGCGCACGGGGCAGGAGCGCCGCGCGACGATCTGGGAGGTCGCCAAGGCCGCCGGGGTGTCCCACCAGACCGTCTCCCGCTACCTGCGCGACGACCCGCGGATGCGTCCGGAGACCGTGGCGCGCGTCGCCGGCGCGATCCAGGAGCTCGACTACCGGCCGAACCTCGCGGCCCGCTCGATGCGCACGCGCCGCAGCGGTCGGGTCGCCGTCCTCCTGCCCGCCGTGGCGACCTACGGCCCTCCGCAGATCCTCGGCGGCGTCATCGAGGTCGCGCACGAGCACGGGTACACGATCGAGGCCCTGACCGTGGAGGGGACGGCCGCGGAGCGGTTCGACCGCGTGCTGGAGCTCGCGGACTCGGGCCAGGTCGAGGGTGTCCTCGCCCTCGCCCCGCTGCCGCCGGCGTCCGAGCACCGGGTGCCAGCGCGCGCCGCCATCGTCGCGTCGGCCGACTACGACGAGAGCTTCCGGGGCGTCGGCGAGCTCGCCGACGGCTCACCCGTCGCCGAGCTCGTCGAGCACCTCGCGGACCTCGGCCACCGGCGGTTCCTGCACGTGACCGGTGCGCTGGACTTCGCGTCCGCCCGGGGGCGCCGCGACGTCTTCGTCGCCACGGTCGAGCGGCTCGGCCTCGGCCCGGCGCTCGTGCACGAGGGCGACTGGTCGGCCGCCTCCGGCCGCGCCGCGGTCCACGCCCTGCCCGCGGAGGACCGTCCGACGGCCGTCGTCGCCGCCTCCGACACCGTCGCGGGCGGGGTCGTGCAGGGAGCGCGCGAGCGCGGGTGGTCGATACCCGGGGACCTCAGCGTCACGGGCTGGGACAACCAGCAGCTCGGCGCCTACCTCGAGCCGACCCTCACGACCGTCCAGGTCGACCACCACCGGCTGGGTCGTGCGGCCATGGCACGCATGGTCGCGACCCTGCGCGGAGAGCCCACCCCGGACCCACCCAGCGACCCGCTCAACACCATCATCTGGCGCGGGTCGACCGGCCCGGTCCGCGACGGACGCGGCGGCGAGGCGTCCGCCCGATAGGCGACGACGCAGCGCAGGACGCGCGAGGAGGAGCCGTGCTCGACATGATCGGGGTGAGCGGTGCGTCGGACACCGCCGCGCACCAGGAACGGAGGCACGCTCATGGGAATCGGACTCGGCATCTTCCTCATCGTCGTCGGCGCCGTGCTCGCCTTCGCGATCGCCCCGGACACGTGGGAGGTCGTGAACCTGAACATCGTCGGGTACATCTGCATCGGAGCGGGCGTGCTCGCCCTGATCCTCGGCCTCGTCCAGAACCGGCAGCGCACCCACACCAGCCACCGCGTCGAGCGGTACGACGACCGCACTCCCCCGCCGGTCTGACGGGCGGCGCTGACGGTCGGCGCCCGCCGGCGGCCGCAGCCTGGCCCGCCGGGCTAGGCTGCGGCGTGTGACTCAGCACACCCCGACCTCCAGCACCCCGTCCGGTGGGACGGGGCGCACGCCCTCCGCCGTCGACGCCGTCGCCGACGCGTACGTCGCGCGCTCCGCCGAGCTCGACCCGCTGCTCGCCACGTCGATCGGCCTGTCCGGGTTCGACCACCTCATGACCGACCTGTCCCCCGCCGGCCACGACGCCCGCGCCGAGAGCGACCGCGCGGTGCTGCGCGAGCTCGACTCCGCGGAGCGCGCCGGCGGCCCGCTCGACGCCGTCGACCGCGTCACCCTCGCGGCGATGCGCGAGCGGGTCGGCCTCCAGCTCGAGCTGCACGAGGCGGGCGAGCCGCTCGCCAGCCTCAACAACATCGCGTCGCCGGTGCAGGAGCTGCGTGACGTGTTCGACCTCATGCCCACCGGCTCGGTGGAGGCGTGGGAGAACGTCGCCGCCCGGCTCAACGCGGTCCCCGACGCGGTCGAGGGCTACGTCGCCTCGCTCACGGAGGCCGCCCGCCGGGGCCAGGTCGCCGCGATCCGCCAGGTGCGCGAGGGCGTGTCGCAGTCGCGCGAGCTCGCCGGGGAGGAGTCCTTCTTCCGCGGGCTGGTGCGCGGCGAGGACGCTGCCGCCGTGCTGGACGACTCCGCGGCCTGCAGCCTCGTGCGGGCCGAGCTGGAGCGTGGCGCGGACGCCGCCCGCGCCGCGTACGGCCGCCTGGCCGACTTCCTGGAGCGCGACCTGGCGCCCCAGGCCCCCGAGGCCGACGCCGTGGGCCGCGACCGGTACGCGCGCTTCTCCCGCGAGTTCCTCGGCGCCGAGGTCGACCTCGACGAGACGTACGCCTGGGGCCTGGACGAGCTGGCCCGGATCGTCGCCGAGCAGGAGGCGGTGGCGCGCCAGATCGCCGGTCCGGGTGCGAGCGTCGAGGACGCCGTGGCCGCGCTCGACGCCGACCCGGCCCGCACCCTGCACGGCACGGACGCCCTGCGTCGCTGGATGCAGGAGACCGCCGACGCCGCGATCGAGGACCTCGCCGGCACCCACTTCGACATCGAGGGTCCCGTGCGCACGATCGAGTGCCGCATCGCCCCCACGCAGACCGGCGGCATCTACTACACGCCGCCGAGCGACGACTTCTCGCGGCCGGGCCGCATGTGGTGGTCGGTGCCCGCGGACGTCACCGAGTTCAACACCTGGCGGGAGAAGACGACCGTCTACCACGAGGGCGTGCCGGGCCATCACCTGCAGTGCGCCGCCGCCGTGGTCGCGCGCGACACGCTCAACTCCTGGCGCCGCCTCATGTGCTGGGTCTCCGGGCACGGCGAGGGGTGGGCCCTGTACGCCGAGCGACTCATGGCGGACCTCGGCCACCTCGACGACCCCGGCGACCGCTTCGGCATGCTCGACGCGCAGCGCATGCGCGCCGCCCGCGTCGTGCTCGACATCGGCGTCCACCTGGGCAAGAAGGCCCCCGAGGCGTGGGGCGGGGGCACCTGGGACGCGGAGAAGGCGTGGCCGTTCCTCCGGGCGAACGTCAACATGCCCGAGTCGTTCGTGCGCTTCGAGCTCAACCGGTACCTCGGCTGGCCCGGCCAGGCGCCCTCCTACAAGGTGGGCCAGCGGCTGTGGGAGCAGGCGCGCGAGGACGCCCGGGCCGCGGCGACCGCCCGCGGCACCCAGTTCGACCTGCGGGAGTTCCACGCGCAGGCGCTGAGCCTGGGCTCGGTGGGCCTCGACGTGCTGACCGGCGCGCTCCGCGACCCCCGCGCCTGACGGCGGGGCCCCCCAGGCGCCCGGCCCCGCATGGAAGGCATCCTCACCGGCTTCGCGATCATCGGCGTGGTCATCGGCGTCGGGTACGTCGCGGCGCGCCTGCGCCTCGGCGGGCCCGACGCCGGCACCGCGCTCAACCGGATCGGGTTCTTCGTCGCGAGCCCGGCGCTGCTCTTCACGGTCATCGCACGGGCCGACGTGGGCGAGCTGTTCCAGGCCCCGCTGCTCGTGCAGGCCGTCGCGGCCGTCACGATGGCCGGGGCGTTCGTCGTCCTCAACCTGCTGTGGCTGCGCCGCCCGGCCGCGGAGGCGACGATCGGGGCGGTGTCGTCCGGGTACGTCAACGCGAACAACATCGGCCTGCCGGTGGCGGTCTACGTGCTGGGCGACCCGGCCGCCGTCGTCCCGGTGATCCTGCTGCAGCTGCTGGTCCTCGCGCCCGTGACGCTGCTCGTGCTGGACGCGCAGACGTCCGGGCGGGTGTCGGTGCGGTTCGTGCTCAGCCAGCCGGTGCGCAACCCGATCATCCTCGGCTCCCTGGCGGGGGCGGTGGTCTCCGTGACCGGGTGGAGCGTGCCGGCGCCGGTGCTCGCCCCGCTGGAGATCCTCGGCGGCGCCGCCGTGCCGATGATCCTGCTGGCCTTCGGGATGTCGCTGCACGGCGCGCGCCCGTTCCAGCAGCCCGGCGGACGGTCGGCGGTGGTCGTGGCAGCCACCCTGAAGGCGGTCGTCATGCCGGCCGTCGCGTTCGTCCTGGCCCGGTACGTGGTCGGGCTCGACGCCGCGCAGGTCGCCACGGCGGTCACGCTCGCCGCCCTCCCGGTCGCGCAGAACGTGTACAACTACGCCGCCCGCTTCCGTACGGGCGAGATGCTGGCGCGCGACACCGTCCTGGTCACCACGATCGCGTCGCCGGTCGTGCTGCTCGTGTCGAGCCTGCTGCTGCACACGGGCTGACCCGGTCCCCGCTCCGCAGGCCGGCACGGTGGGTCCCGGTGGGTAGGGTGCGACCGTGCCTACCGTCAGCCTCGTGCTCGCCTCCCGCTCCCCCGCCCGCCTGGCCACCCTGGCTGCGGCAGGCGTCACCCCGCAGGTCGTCGTCTCCGACGTCGACGAGCCCGCCGTGCTCGCGGCCGCACGGGGCCGGGCCGAGGACGACCTGGAGCCCGCGGACGCCGTCCTCGTCCTCGCGCAGGCCAAGGCGGAGGCCGTGAGCCGGCAGGTGGAGGACGACGTGTCCGCCCTCGTGCTCGGGTGCGACTCCATGCTCGAGCTCGACGGGGAGGTCGTCGGCAAGCCCGCCGACGCCGCGGACGCCCGCCGCCGCTGGCGCGCCATGCGCGGCCGCGCCGCCGTGCTGCACACCGGTCACTGGCTGGTCGACCTCCGGGACGACGAGGACGGCGGCACGGGCGCGACCCTCGGCGCGTCGTCGGCCACGACCGTGCACTTCGCCGACCTGGACGACGACGAGATCGACGCCTACGTCGCCACCGGCGAGCCGCTCGAGGTGGCGGGCGCCTTCACGATCGACGGGCTCGGCGGCCCCTACGTCGAGCGGGTCGAGGGCGACCACCACGGCGTGGTGGGGCTCAGCCTCCCGCTGCTGCGCGAGCTCCTCGGCGAGCTGGACGTGCCCTGGCGCCACCTGCGCGACTGACGACCGCACCCCCGCCGGGCGGCCGGGCTGTCGAAACCACCAACGGGGAGCAGGTCCGACACCCGTCATGCCCCAGGTCCATGTGGGATCCCTCCAAACGGCCCGGATCGCCGTTGGCACCGGGCACAGACTTCTGCGCGGGCGGCCCGCAGGTGCAGGACGACGACGGAGCACGCGTTACCGTGAGCCGTGCCCACCATCAGCAAGGTCCTCGTCGCGAACCGCGGCGAGATCGCCGTCCGCATCGCCCGTGCCTGCACCGACGCCGGGATCGCCTCCGTCGCCGTCTACGCCGACTCCGACCGCGACGCGCTGCACGTCCGGCTCGCCGACGAGGCCTTCGCGCTGCAGGGCCAGCGCGCCGCCGACACCTACCTCGACGTCGCCAAGCTGCTCGACGTCGCACGGCGCTCCGGCGCGGACGCGGTGCACCCGGGCTACGGCTTCCTGTCGGAGAACGCGCAGTTCGCGCAGGCGGTGCTCGACGCCGGCCTGGTGTGGATCGGCCCGCCGCCCGCGGCGATCGAGTCCCTCGGCGACAAGGTGAGCGCGCGGCACATCGCGCAGGCCGCCGGCGCCCCGCTGGTCCCGGGCACGCCCGACCCCGTGCAGGGCGCCGACGAGGTGCACGCCTTCGCCGCCGAGCACGGGCTGCCCATCGCGATCAAGGCGGCGTTCGGGGGCGGCGGCCGGGGCCTCAAGGTCGCCCGCAGCGCCGACGAGATCGACGAGCTGTACGAGTCCGCGGTGCGCGAGGCCGTGGCCGCGTTCGGGCGCGGCGAGTGCTTCGTGGAGCGCTACCTCGACCGCCCGCGGCACGTCGAGACGCAGTGCCTGGCCGACGCGCACGGCAACGTCGTCGTGGTGTCCACCCGCGACTGCTCCCTGCAGCGCCGGCACCAGAAGCTCGTCGAGGAGGCGCCCGCGCCCTTCCTCACCCCGGAGCAGGAGGCCGAGCTGGACCGCGCGTCGCGCGCCATCCTCAGCGAGGCGGGCTACGTGGGCGCCGGCACGTGCGAGTTCCTCGTCGGCACCGACGGCACCCTGTCCTTCCTCGAGGTGAACACCCGGCTGCAGGTCGAGCACCCGGTCACCGAGGAGGTCACCGGCATCGACCTGGTGCGCGAGCAGCTGCGCATCGCCGCCGGCGAGCCCCTCGGCTACGACTCCACGACCGTGCGCGGCCACTCCTTCGAGTTCCGCATCAACGGCGAGGACCCTGCCGCAGGCTTCCTGCCCTCGCCCGGCACCGTGAGCACGCTGCGCTGGCCGAGCGGTCCCGGGGTGCGCGTCGACACCGGCGTCGTCGAGGGCGACACGATCTCCGGCGCGTTCGACTCGATGATCGCCAAGCTGATCGTCTCCGGCGCCACCCGTGCGCAGGCGGCGCAGCGCGCCCGCCGCGCGCTGCGCGAGCTCGAGGTCGCGGGCATCCCCACCGTCGTGCCGTTCCACCGCGCCGTGATGGAGTCCGACGACTTCGTCCCCGCCGACGGCCCGTTCCGCGTGCACACGCGCTGGATCGAGACCGACTTCGCGGGCGAGCTGAGCTCCCTCGCGCCCGCCCCCACCCCCGCGCCCGACGCCGACGAGCCGTCCGAGGAGCTCGCCGAGCGCGTCGTCGTGGAGGTCGGCGGGCGCCGGCTCGAGGTCGTGCTGCCCGCGGGCCTCGGCGTCGCCGCCGGACGCGCCCGGCGCGCCAACGCGGCGCGCCGTCCGACCCGCCGCCAGGGCGCCCGCGCGTCCGCCGCGGCGAGCGGCGAGACGCTCGCGTCCCCGATGCAGGGCACCATCGTCAAGGTCGCCGTCGAGGACGGCGCCCAGGTGGCCGAGGGCGACCTCGTCGTCGTGCTCGAGGCCATGAAGATGGAGCAGCCGCTCCTGGCGCACCGGGCCGGCACCGTCCGGTCGCTGTCCGCCGCCCCCGGCGCCACCGTCACGGCCGGCGCCGTCATCTGCGAGATCGTCGACTGAGCATCGTGCGTGCTGACCTGATCCTCATGCGGGCCGAATG
>NZ_JBSHCR010000037.1:0-44423 GCF_053615895.1 Isoptericola sp. NPDC055881 | reverse complement strand
GGCTCATCGTGGTGAGCCGTCGCCGCGCTTCGTCGTGCTTCGTCGTCCTTCGTCGTGGCGCTCTATGCGGTGACTACTGGTACCGGCGGAACGACACGAGGACCGCTCGCTCCTCGGCGGTCTGGCCGCCCCAGACGCCGTAGCGGGTGGACCGTCGCTCCGTCAGGAGCGCGTACTCGAGGCAGTCGGACGACACGGGACACCGGCCGCAGACGCTCTTGGCCTCCCGCTCGCGGTCCATGCGAGGTTCGCCGCGCTCGCCCTCCGGGGAGAAGAAGAGCTCCGGGTCGCCCTTGCGGCATTCCGCTTCCATGATCCAGTCGCGCGAGCCCACACGTACCTGCGGCGCGGTGGGGGCAGCGGTGCGGAGGCGGGCCGATCGTCGTCGGGGCGCCGAGGTGAGGTTCTGCAAGATCGTGACTTTCCTTCACTGAGTGCGGTGATGGCGCTCCGCGTGACGCGGGCGCTGACGACGACGGCCTCGGGGGCACGTCGTCCGGCGGGCTGACCTACTCGACGGCCGGGTCTCCGCCCAGGAGCGCGACAGAGGGCGCCAGGGCGGGAAAGACCCAGAGGAAGAGCACGGCGACGGCGGCCAGGAGCAGCACCAGGGACAGCACGATGCGGAGAAAGACACTCCCCGGCAGGTGACGGAAGATCCATGCGTACATCAGTTGTCCCTGCTCTCGAGCACCTGTGCGGGCGTTCCGTCCGAGCGGTCCATCCATCCGACGAACGTGGCGTAGGTGATCCACCGGTGATCGTTGCCGTACTCGCCCAGCGTGAGCGAGTGGCAGGTGGTCAACGTGAGCATCCGCTCGGTCGGCTTCTGGCCGGGATGGTGCGGGACGGGCGCGATGACGTCGGTCTGGTCGGGGGTGACGATCTCGTGGTCGGTGACCTCGTACACGTACCAGGTCTTCGGGGTCTCGACGATGATCTGGTCGCCCTTGTCGAGGCGGTCGACGTATCGGAACGAGTTGCCGTGCGTGCGCCGGTGCCCGGCGAGCGCGAAGTTGCCGACCTCCCCGACCTGCTGCGACGTCTCGTAATGTCCGGCCAGGGCGCGGTCGAGAATGTTCAGCGACGTGCCCTCGGCGATCGGCATCTCGTTGTTCGTGAGGCCGTACCACGCCGGCACGATGAGCGTCCCCGTCGTCTCTCCGACGTCAGCAGGAGAGGGGACCGGGGGATCGTCCGTGCGCAGCTCGGCGGTGTGTGACACCTCGGGCGCGAGCCCGTCGCGGAAGTCCGACATGATCGTGCTCGCCTCGGCGTTGGCGGTGACCGAGGTCCACCAGAGCTGCCAGACGACGAAGAGGCCCAGGACGACGCCGATCGTGAGGAGCAGCTCTCCGAGGATGCCGACGCACGTGCTGCCTGTGCGGCGCACGGCGCTTCGTTCTGGGTTCACCCCGTGACGATATGGCCGCATTTTTGCTACCCCTGGCGCCGACGCCAGGTTTGAGTGAGTACTCATCGTGCCCGCGTCGATGCCGAGGTCCGGCACCGCATTCCCTCGCGGTCGTCCGATGAGTAGCAGGTGGATCGTCCCGGCCGGACCAGACAGTGGTGCCGCTGATTGAGCCGGATGTGGGACGGGATGCGTGATGGAGGACGAGAGGTCGGACGCCGAGCTGATGGAGCAGGTGCGACGAGGCGACGAGACGGCGAGCCGCGAGCTGTGGCGACGCCACTGGCACGCCGCGCTCGCGACGGCGGACAGGTATCGCGATGTGGTGGACCCTGAGGACGCGGCGCAGGAGGGCGTGATGAAGGTCTTCCTCGCGGTGCAGCGCGGAGCCGGCCCGACCGGCGCGTTCCGCCCTTATCTGCGACGCGTGGTGCGGAACGTGGCCGTGTCCGCGGCACGGCGACGCCACGCCTGGGCCGTCGGTGGCCTGATCGAGCTGGACCGCCTCGTCCGGGACCTGCATGAGAACCCGATGGACGACGTCGTGGCGCGGCTCGAGGTCGCGGACGCCCTGCGCCGGCTGCCGCGCCGGTGGCGCGACGCGCTGTGGGACGGCGTCGCGCTGGGCATCCCGCCGCGTGAGCTGGGCGTGTCGTACGGGATGTCGGCCAACGCGGTCTCGGCGCTGGTCAAGCGAGCCAAGGCCGGGATGCGCGAACAGCTGTCGTCGTGAGGCGTCAGGAGACCAGCGTGGCCGTGAGGATGCCGGCGCCGAAGCCGGCGGCGATGCACGCGGGGACGACGAGCCGGGGATCGCCCGCCGCGGGGCTCGTCAGCCAGGTCCACGTGTGCGACAGGAAGGACCGAGGCTTGGGGCGCGCCCGGTGGGAAGGGCGTCGTGCTTCGGTGCGGGCGGTGCGGATGGCGCGGCGGGAGGCCGTCACCGGCGGTGGGGGTTCAGGAGTCACATCTGGAGCACGTCACCGCCTCCTCAATTCTGACGCGCAGGCGGGTGTGGGCCGCGTCATGACGGGCCTGAGTAGCGAGTGGGCCGATCTGCGGGTGTTAGACCTTTCCGGCGGTGCAGTGAGTACCGCGACAGCTCCAGCCAGGCGGAAGGTCAGTCAGATGATGAGGAACGAGCACACGGGTTCGCGCGGCCGGGTCGGTCGGCGACTGGCGGCCCTGACGGTCGCCGTGGTCACGGCGGCGAGCCTGGCCGCGTGTTCGTCGGGCGACGACGGCGAAGCGAAGGCGTCGCCGACGACGACCCAGCAGCAGGCGCAGGACGGCCCGAACGCCAAGGTGGAGTCCCAGATTCGCGACGCGATCGACGTCACGCGCTCTGCCGAGGGCGTGGTGGGCAAGAAGAAGCTGAAGTCCCTCCAGGTGGCTCTGGCCAACACGACCGTCGCGCTCGAGAAGCTCAAGCAGGCTGAGGGTGACGACGTCGAGGAGGCGCAGGCCAACCTCGACAAGGCGGTGAAGGAGCTCAAGCAGGCTGAGGCGGCCGCCAAGAAGGCGATCGACAAGAAGTCGGAGAAGTAGGCCTCGGGGGACTAGCTCCCGGCGGCGACGGCCCGCGGTGGGCGGCGTGGTGCTTCCACCACGGCGTGCCCACCGCGGGCTTCATGTCTGGGCGGTGTCGGCCTCGACGGACGTGGACGCTTCTGTTGCGGCTCAGGCCGCGGCGAGCTCGAGCACGTCGGGCGACGCGACGTCTGTCGCGGACGGGGCGTTCTTCGCGATCGAGGTGTCCATCGCCTCGCCGAAGGACGGCGAGCGTGTCAGCAGCCGTCCGGTGTTCACCGGGACGGCCGCTCCGGACACCACCAGAGTCACGACTGAGGGGCGAGGCCACACGGCCTCGCCCCGTGGCCGTTGCTGACGACGTCGTTGCTGACGACAGACCGCATCAACGTCACTCCCTCAACGTCCCGTGCGGTTAGTGCCGGCACGGGCTACTCAAGTCGCGGCGCAGCACTCCTCAAGTGGGCCGCAGGCCGTCATGAGGGGCTCCTCTTGGGCGATGCGAGGCAGAGATTTGAGCTCTAGACGCGAGGCGACCGGCCCGCGCCCTCCCACTCACTAGAGCTCGGATACACGGATGACAACGAACACCTCGGTCGAACCAGACCCGGCCGCTCCCGGGGTCGGACCTCACACGGCCAGCACCGGCACCAGCGTCCCGCGCAAGTGGTACGTGAAGGTGATCGCCGTCGGCGCGATCCTCTTGACGGCGTGGCACATCTTCGCCTCGTTCCTGTGGATCAGCCCGCCGACACCGTTGCGCGAGCTGGTTCCCGGGAACCTCCTGTCGAGCTACATGATCCCCTGGTACGGGCAGAGCTGGAGCGTCTTCGCGCCGGAGCCGATCAACGGGGACTACCGGTTCAAGGTCCGGGCCGAGATCGAGCAGGGCGGCGACACGACCACGGTGACCGACTGGTTCACGGCCACCGACGTCGAGATGGGCGCCGCGCGCCACAACCTCTTCCCGCCGCGAGGCACGTCGCTCGGGACGCAGCAGGCCTCCAAGCTCAAGGGCGCGTGGGAGAAGCTCACCCCGGAGCAGAAGGAGATCGCCGCGCTGGGCTTCTACGAGGGCGACGCCTGGCTCGGCCGCATGCACGCGGCGATGAAGGAGAAGGGCAACGAGGCTGCCGCCACCGACTACATCGTCCAGGAGCGGTACTCCGACGCCTACGCGACCCAGGTGGCGCGGGCCGTCTGGGGCGACGACGTCGTGCGGGTCCAGTACCAGGTGAGCCGGCAGAACATCGTGCCGTTCGCGCAGCGCAACGATCCTGACGCGAAGCGTCCGGACCCCACCATCGTCGCCACCGGATGGCGCGGACTCATCGACATGCCCCACCAGTCGGACGAGGCGTTCGCCAACACGTTCCAGGCGTGGATGGACGGCACCGGTATCAAGGGAGCGGACAAGTGAGCGACGGCGTGATCAAGAGAGGCGTCGGCACCGGCGTCGACCTGGGCAAGAGGGCGTGCGACCGCGCTCGTTCTGTCGTGACGATGACCGTCGACGTCTTCGAGAAGTGGCTCTTCGTGCAGAAGCGTGCGAGCTACGGCCTCGCCGTCGCGCGCATCCTGCTCGGCGTCATGTTTGCGGGCGCCCTGCTGACCAACTTCGGCTCCCGCCACTTCGCGTTCGGCGAGGGCGTGGCGTGGAGCGGGCAGGTGGAGTTCCCGTCCAGCGACTTCGCGGTCATGTGGCCGTTCAGCATCTTCCACGACGCCGGCACGAACCCGACGCTCCTGACCTTCCTGTTCCTCCTGACGATCGCGCTGGCGGTCCTGTTCTCCCTGGGCTACCGGACGCGGCTGGTCATGATCCCGCTGTTCGTGCTCTGGGTGGGCTACGTCGAGTCCAACTCCTACCTGTCGGACCAGAGCGACAACCTGACGCGGATGGCGATGATCGCGATCTTCTTCGCGGCTCCCGCCGACCGGTGGTCGCTCGACAGCCTGCGCCGCAAGAAGTTCGCCGACATGACGGAGCGCAACGTGCTGCTGCGGTGGTGGCGGTTCCAGCGGGTCCTGCCGCAGTGGGCCACCAACATGTCGCACAACCTCGCGATCGCCGTGCTCGTCGCACAGATCTGCTTCATCTACGCCTCGGGCGGGTTCTTCAAGGACCAGGGCAAGCCGTGGTACGGCGGCTGGGCCGTGTACGACCCGATCCACGTGGAGCGGTTCGGCACCTGGCCCGAGCTCAGCCACCTGGTCACCGTCTGGGGCCCCGGGGTCGCGATCGCGACGATCACGACCGTGCTGGTGCAGGCGCTCTTCCCGGTGATGCTGCTGCGCCGGGGGACGCGGATCTTCGCCCTCGCCGTCATCTTCGCCTTCCACCTGGGCATCGCCGTGCTGATGGGCCTGCCGTGGTTCTCGCTGGCGATGATCGCCCTCGACGCCGTGCTGATCCGTGACGTGACCTGGCAGCGGGTGCCGCACGCCTTCCGACGCTCCTGGCGGGTGGCCGGGGGGCACTCACCGGAGCCCGACGCCGCCGAGGGTGTCGTGGAGGAGCCCGCCGGCGCGACCGGCGCCACGAGCACCGACACGGACGCGGACGGCGCGGCCGAGGGCGCCGAGCACCCCGACCGCGAGGTGGAGATCCCGGACTACGTGACGGTCCCGGCAGGCTCGACCGATCCTGCCAAGGCGGTCTGATGTCCGCGCAGAGCCCGGACGTGACCGTGGTCGGGAGCGGGCCGAACGGTCTGGCGGCCGCCTACGTGGCGGCGACGCACGGGCTGTCCGTCCGGGTCGTCGAGCAGTCCGACCGTCTCGGCGGCGGGCTGCGCAGCGAAGAGGTCGTCGAGCCCGGGTTCAGCAGCGACGTCTGCGCCGCCGTGCACCCGCTCGCGGTCGCGTCGCCGTTCTTCGCCGCCACGGGGCTGCTCGACGACGTCGAGCTCGTCACGCCGGAGATCTCCTACGCGCAGACGCTGCATCGTGGGCGGGCCGCCGTCGCCTATCACGACGTCGGGCGGACGGCGGACGCCCTCGGCCGGGACGGCGCCACGTGGCGGCGGATCTTCGACCCGCTCGTCGCGGACGTCGAGGCGCTGACCCGGTTCACGCTCGGGGCGCCGCTGGGCATGGGGCTGCCGGGAAGACCGCACGTGCAGTTCGGGCTCCGGGCCCTCGCCACCGCGCGGCTCACCGGCCCCACCGTGTTCCGCGGGATCGACGCGCCGGGCCTCCTCAGCGGCCTGCACGGACACACGATGGGTGACGCCGGCACGCTCGCCGGGTCGTTCGTCGGGCTCACCCTCGGCGTGCACGCGCACGCCGGCGGGTGGCCGATCCCGGTGGGTGGTTCGGGGGCGATCGCGGCGGCGATGATCGCCCGGCTGCAGGACCTCGGTGTCGAGCTGGTCACCGGGCACCGGGTCCGGTCGCTCGCGGAGACGGCGGGTTCGCGCGCCGTCCTGCTCGACGTCGCCCCGCAGGCCCTGCCCGCCCTCGCCGGGGGGCGGCTCAGCCCCCGCGCCGCCCGGCCGTATCAGCGGTTCCTCAGCGGGAGCGGGGCCGCGAAGCTCGACCTCACGCTCGACGGTCCTGTGCCGTGGACCGACGAGCGGCTGGCGGGAGCAGGAACTGTGCACCTCGGCGGGCGTGCCGCCGAGCTGGTGAGCGCGGAGCGCGCCGCGGCCCGGGGTCTGCCGTCGCGCTCACCCTTCATGCTCGTCGCGCAGCCGTCGACCTTCGACCCGACGAGGGCGCCCGAGGGCAAGCACGTCCTGTGGTGCTACGCGCACGTCCCGCGCGGCGACACGCGCGACATCTCGGAGCGGATGATCGACGCGATCGAGCTGCACGCCCCCGGCTTTCGCGACCTCGTCCGCGGCGGCGTCTTCCGGCCTGCTGCCCAGCTGGAGGACCACAACCCGAACATGATCGGGGGAGACATCGGGACCGGGGGCACCGGGCTGCGGCAGCTCTTCGCCCGCCCGCGGTTCAGCCCCGCCCCGTGGGTGACTCCGCTCCAGGGCACGTACCTGTGCTCCGCGGGGACCTCGCCCGGACCGGGGGTGCACGGCATGGCGGGCTGGCACGCCGCACGCCACGCCCTGCGCCGGGAGTTCGGCATCACGGTGGGCGAGCTGCACTGACAGCCGTCCTCGCCTGACGGCGGCCCGGAGGCCGCCCGTACCCCGCACGTCCTGCAACACGTCGCGCCCGACGCCCGACCGGAGATTCCGGTCGGGCGTCGGGCGTCTCCGGGCTCGTGAGACGGCGCTGTGCAGCACGCGTGAACCGCGTCACAGCGACATGTTGGCTTATGCGTCAGGTTCTGGAAAAACTGCTCCTGACCCGGGCGAACGTGTCGGCCGCCCCGGGCTGCCGCTCCTCGTCAGGCTCCCGCAAGACTCGTGCAGGATCTGCACGACGGCAGATCTGGGGCGTCACGACACCCAGGATGTGAGTAGCCGGATCGCGTGCCCCAGGCCGTTCGCCTGAGCGTGACCGCAAGGGTCCGGGCCGGCTACTCAAGACGTCAAACAGCCAGTGACAGGAGGCGAGGGTGAGCGTGAGCGATCTCCCCGGGGCTCGCACAATCGGCCACTCCGTCCGCGACGGTGGCCGCGCCGAGCAGGCGGCGCCCGCGAGGTGGCGTGCCCCGGACGGCCGACCGCTCCCGTTGTCGCGCAACGACGGGCAGGACGGGTCGCGACGGGCCTCCCACGCCCGCGGGGACCGTCGTCGCCGTCCCGCCGTCCCCACCTTCCGGACCCGCGCCGCGGAGGCGGCGCGGGAATGGCTGGGGATGGGACGCCACGTCCTCGTGGTCGGCGACGACGGCTCGGGCAAGTCGACCGTCTGCGCGGAGATCATCAGGGACGAGATCGCCGCCGGCGCCCACGTGGTGCACCTTCGCGGGATCCGGACCGACGTCCCCGGCACCCCCTACCTGCCCTTCCTGACGCACGAGCTGGCGCGGACCGGGTGGGCCCCCGGGCGCTGGATCCACCCAGAAGCCGTGCAGGTCTTCTCGGACGAGCTCCGCGGTCACCGGAACGTCATCGTCGTGGACGACCTGGACAGGTTCGACGCCGACTCGATCGCCGTGCTCGAGAACATGCTGCAGGACACCTCGGCCCGGCTCGTCGCGACCTCGTCGATCAGCTTCACCGCCGTGGGGCTCAGCGAGGGGCTGCCGGCCCACGGGCTCCTCGGGCAGTGTGCGCCCGCCGAGGTCGCCCTGACGCCGCTCGGGTACCAGGGGACGGCCGAGCTCCTGGAGGCGCGGCTCGGGTCGGGGGCGGCGCCGGAGCTCGTCTCCCGCGTCCTGACCTTCTCCGGCGGGATCCCTCGGGTCGCGGGCGCCGTCGTCGACGCCGCCCGGTGGGCGGGCGCCCTCCGGCAGGAGGGGGGCGCGTGGACGGAGGCCGCCGCGCTGGAGGACGTCCCTCTCGACGGCGTGGCCCATGCGCTGACCGGCCGCCTCTCCACCGCCGACTGCGAGGCGCTCGGGCTCCTCGCGTGGGCGGGGCCGGTGCGCCCGGAGGAGGCCTCGGCGCTCGTCCCCCCGCACGTGCTCGAAGGCCTCCGCGCGCGCCACCGGATCGTGTGGCACGAAGCAGACGGCGACGGCGTGGTGGGGGTCTTCCCGCCTGCCCTCGGCATCGCGGTCCGTCGCCGGCTGTCGCCGGTGCAGGAGCAGTCCATCGAGCAGCGGGTGAGCGCCGTGGTCGACGACTACCGCGTCCTGCAGGACGCGCTGGTCGGGGAGACCGGCGCCGCCCAGTCCGCGAACGACGGGCAGACCGAGGACGTGCCGCTGTCGTGGTCCGCGGACGTGGTCTGCCTGGTCGACGCGAACGTGCGGCGCCAGCGCGCTGCAGCCCGTGCGCGCTGGGAAGGCTCGCCGACGGTGGCGCACGCTCTCGACTACCTCGACCTGCTGTCGCACGACGTCGACGTCGACATCGCCGAGGAGGTGCTCGCGACCACCCGCGTCTCCCGTGACGAGGGCGAAGTTCTCCTGACCCGGTACCGGGTCGCGCAGCTGCAGTGGAAGGCGTGGGCGGGGGCGGACGAGAGCACGGTGCGGGCCTTCGTGGAGGACTGCGCGGCGGAGCTCGGCGACCATGCGCCCCTCCTCGCCCTGCACCTGCGATTCCTCGAGGCGACGCGGGCCGGTGAGGCCTTCACCGTGACCGCCGAGGACCAACCCCTCGCGTCCGGACCCAGCGACCTGGCCGCATCGTGGTACACGCTGGCGGCGGCCGTGACGAAGGCGGAGAGCGGGCTGCCGGAGGTTGCCCTCGAGCTGATCGCCCGCCGAGCGGACGGGGCGCACGCCTCGGTGCGCCCGTACCTCGACTCCGTCCGTCTCACGTCGCTGCTGCTGGCAGGCAAGGTCGAGGAGTCCGAGGACCGGGCCCGCGCCGGGCTCGCGACCGCGTGCCGTGAGCTCGACCCCGTCGGGATCCACGTGCACGCGCTCGGACTCGCGCAGGTCCTGTTCGTCAAGGGCGCCCACGCCGAGGCGTGGAGCCTGCTCGACCTGTCGATGCGGCTCGGCACGGCGGGCCCCACCCAGCTCACCCACGGCCGCGCGCTCGCGCTCGCCTCCGTGCTGCAGAGCAAGCTCGGTCATGTCGAGCTCGCACGGTCCTTGAACGAGCGGCTGGCGAGGCGACCGGACGTCTACCGCAGCCTCCTCGGCGACATGAAGGAATGGAGCACGGCGCACCTGCTCTATGCCGAAGGACATATCGAGGCGGGCGACGACCTGCTGTGGAACGCGGGGCAGCGGCACGCGGCGCACGGGCTCCGAGCGAGCGCGGGCCTGCTGTGGGCGACGCGTGCGCGGCTCCTGTCGGCCGAACAGCTCGAGGTCGTCGGCCGGCTCCAGACCGAGACCGCCATGCCGCTGTTCGGGTGGGTCTTCGCGCTGCACCGCTCCGCTCAGTCCGACGACGAGCGCCGGATCCGCGCGGCGGCGCGGGCGAGCGTCAGCTGGAGCCTCCCCAGCCTGACGGAGGAGGTGCTCCTCAAGCTGGACATGGTGCGAGCGGCACGGGGCGGCGACCCGCTCTCGATGAGCCAGCGCGACCGGCTCCTCGGCGCGCAGGGCGACGGTGCGGGCGGGGGTGTACGGCGAGCGTCGGGGCTCAGCGAGCGCGAGCTCGAGATCGTCCTCCTGGCCCGGGACGGCATGTCCAACCGCGAGATCGCCGACGGGCTGGTCCTCAGCGTGCGGACCGTGGAAAACCATCTGTACCGGGCGATGCGCAAGCTCAAGCTCAAGTCGCGGAGCGACCTGGCGTCGGCCCGGATCAGCAGCGGGTGGCGATGACCTCGCCGCTCAACGCGTGCTCGGCGTGCGCCGCCCCGCCCGGCGGTACGTGGCGGCGAAGTTCTGCCGCGGTTCCTCGATGAGCCCGCGGACCAGGGACCGGATCGTGTCGGGGTCGTGCTCGCGCGCTGCGGCGCGGATCGCGTCGCAGCGAGGCAGGGTCGCCTGCAGGTCCGCGAGGGTCTCCGGTCGGGAAATGTACCGCAGGAGGCGCGGCACGAGCCGGTCGAGCTGTGTCACCAGGACGGCGTTCCCCGAGGCGTGGCCGAACGCCAGGAAGAACCGGCAGATCGCTCGTCCCGCGGACGGGCTGTCCCCGGCTCCCACGGCCGCGGCTGCCGTGTCGTAGTGCCCGTCGATCTCGTCGAGCCACTGCGGGGTGGCCCGCTCGAGGGCCGGGCGGACAGCCTCCAGGCAGAGCACCCCGGCGGCGTACAGCGACTGGTTCAGGAACGCGCGATCGAGCTCCGTCACCTTGGTGAAGCGCCCGGGAGACATCTCGACGAGCCCGATCGAGCTCAGCCGGTTGAGGGCCTGCCGAACCGGGGTGCGGGAGACGTTCAGCCAGTGCATGAGCTCGTCGTCCTTCAGCACCTCACCCGGCTCCAGGGTGCCGTCGATGATCGCATCGACGATCGCGCGGTAGACCTCGTCGCGGAGCAGCACGCGACCTGTGGTCGGCTGGGTGCCGAGCGGCACGTCAGCTCACCCCCGCCAGGTCCGGTCCGTGGAGCTGCCGTTGCAGGTCGACGTGGGCCTGGAGCCGGTCGAAGTACGCACCGACCAGGTCAGCGGCGTCGTCGGCGCGGCCGTCCTCCGTCGCGGCGAGGAGCGCCCTG
The DNA here is from genome assembly GCF_053615895.1 of Isoptericola sp. NPDC055881. Lineage (NCBI taxonomy): Bacteria > Bacillati > Actinomycetota > Actinomycetes > Micrococcales > Promicromonosporaceae > Isoptericola > Isoptericola sp. NPDC055881. The sequence continues at coordinate 33,334 of NZ_JBSHCR010000037.1, read as the reverse complement.
AGGTTCTCCTCGCCCATGTAGTAGCCGGCGTCCATGCCCCGGAGGTTGATCACGCGGCGGACGTGCGGGGACAGGTAGTCCCGGATGTCCATGACCACGGTGTTCGCGTAGGCATCGATGAACAGGTCGAACAGGTCCGTGCCGATGATGGGGGTCCGGTTCCGCGGGTCCGGGACGAGCAGCTCGTGGCCGAGCGCGACGATCCCGGCGCGCTCGCTGTCAGACAGCAGCGGCACGGCGTCGCGGACGACCTCGGTGCACAGCCCGCCCAGGGTGCTCAGCATGTCGACGAACATCCCCAGGTCGAGGTCGGTGACCCGCGTCTCCTTCTGGGGGATCATCTCGATGAACCCGTGCGCGGCGAGCCGGTCGATCGCCTCGCGGACCGGGGTGCGGGACGCGCCCGTCCAGCTCTCGATCTCCTGCTCGTGCAGCACCTCACCCGGAGCAAGGTCCCCGGCCACGATCGCTGCGAGCAGCTGATCGTGGACGACGTCGCGCAGCAACCGCCGAAGTGCTGGTCTCTGCGTGGTGGGAACGGGCATGTCACGATCCTAGCGACTGATATGTCAGATGTGTTGATTCCGAAGCCCGCAGATCCCCGCGCTCAGGACGGCTGGCTGCGCGGGGGCGCAGCGGGCGTCGCGAGGCGCTGACGTGCGGTGATGCAGGCAGGCGGCGTCGGGCGCGGGACGGCCGGTCGGCGCTCGTCCGACGGGCCACGCCCGGTCACGCAGGCGGGCGGGCCGTCTGGGCGGCCCGGTCGGCGTTCGCCTGGGCGGCGAACCGGTCGATCGCCTGGTGCGCCGCGGCGCCGTCGCCGTCGTGCGTCGCGAGCTCCAGGCGACGCGCGAGCTCGAGCAGGGTCTCGGGCCGGGAGCGGGCCGGCATGGCCCGCGCCAGGAAGATCAGGCGCGCGTTGAGCTCCGTGGACGCCCGCCGCAGCACCTCGTTCTGATGGCGTTCGGTGAAGAAGCTCATCAGCTCCTTGAGCGCCTCGATGTGGTCCTCGCCCCGTTCGACGTGGTCGCGGAGCCGGTGGATCGCCTCCATGAACTCTGCGCGCGTGGCGTCGTCGGCCTCGGGAAGGAGGGCGCTGACGGCCCGGGCGTGCAGCGCGAACGCGACCCGCCACGCGTACGCGAGCGCGGCCGGGTCCGCGGGCGCCACGCGCACCCGCCGGGGCCCGTCGACGTGCACGAAGCCGCGCTCCGCGAGGTGTTCGAGGGCGGTGCGGAGCGTCGTGCGGGTCACGCCGAGCCAGGCCATCAGGTCGTCCTCGTGCAGCACCTCGTCCGGGGCGAAGTGCCCCTTGAGCAGTGCGGTGACGATCTCGTCGAAGACGGCGTCGGCCAGTGGCCGGCGCCCGGTCCGCAACGTCCCGCGCGGTGCACGCATCGGTTACCGCGCCTCCTCTGCGGCTCGACGGAGCACCGGGACGGCGACGTCGTGCAGGAACGACTCCAGCGCGTCCTCCAGGCCGGCGACGTCCCGCCGGGCTGCGCTGTCGCGGCATCGCTCGACGGCGGCGGCGATCGCGGCCATGTCGACGTGGCGCCGGACGAGGCTCACCTGGTAGGCGAGCTCGATCTCGGCGCGACCGATGACGTCGTCGAGGATCGGGTTGGCGGCGTACTTCACGAGAGTCCCGAACGCGCGGTGGACGGACGTGGCCACGGCGTGGATGCGCGGGCGAGGCTCCTCGCAGGCGGCGATCGCCTGATCGTGCCGGTCGAGCACCGTCGCGAGGTCGTCCGCCCCGAGGTCCGCCAGGGTGAGGCGCGCGGCGAGCTGCCACATGCACACCGAGACCTCCAGCGCGTTGAGCGCGCGGCGGGGCCGCATCGGCGCCACCCGCACGTGGCGAGCGGGGGTGGTCTCGACCAGGCCGAGGTCGATCAACCGCTGCACGGCATGGCGGACCGGCGTACGGGTCGCGCCGAGCCAGCCCACCAGCTCAGCCTCGTGGAGGCGTTCCTCCGGCCGCAGCGTGCCGTCGAGGATGGCGCCCAGCAGCTGGTGGAAGACGGACTCCTTGACCAGCAGCCGGGTCGTGAGGTGGGGGTGGTCGGGGATCGGCATGGGTCTCTCTCGACGTCGGCGCGGGCCTTGTCGGGTGTCCTTCGAAGGGCTGGCGACGTCAGCTCGCGAAGGCTGTCGCGCCGTACGGCTGGCGGAACGGTTCGACGTACGGGTAGCCGCACACCTCGGCGGGGGAGCGCCCGTCGGCGAGCCCGCGGACGATGTGACAGATGCGCTCCGCCGCGTGCCCGTCCCCGTACGGCGACGGGGCCGCGCCCAGGCGTGCGTCGTCGATCCCGCTGGCGAAAAGGTCGTTGGCCACCAGCGCGAGGTCCTCGTGCGGCGGCACGAGACGCGCGAAGCCCGCGGCGATCGACTCCGGCCGGTCGGTGCTGCGGCGGACGACGAGCAGCGGTCGGCCGATCAGGGTGCACTCCTCCTGGATGCCGCCCGAGTCCGAGACGAGCAGCGTGGCGTGCGCCGCGAGCTGCAGGAACTCCTCGTGGCCGACGGGCGGCACGGCCGTGACCGCGTCGAGCAGGTGCAGCAGGCCGAACTGTTCCAGCGCCTCGCGGGTGCGGGGGTGCAGCACCAGGACGACGGGCGCGTCGATGCCGGCGAGGCCCTCCATGACGCGCCGGAGCGCGTGGGGGCTGTCGGTGTTCTCGGGGCGGTGGATCGTCGCCAGCGCGTAGCGGGCCAGAAGGTCGTCGTCGAGGCCGAGGTCGGCCGCGACCTGCTCCACCGTGCAGCTGGTGTGGTCGAGCGACCGATGGACCGCCTCGACCACGGTGTTGCCGGTGACCACGACTGACGTGGGGTTGACGCCCTCGCCGCGAAGCGTCGTCGCGTTGTGCTCGGTCGCCGCGCAGTGCACGTCGGCGAGGACGTCAGTGACACGACGGTTGAGCTCTTCCGGCATGTCGCGGTCGTACGAGCGCAGGCCGGCCTCGACATGGACGACCGGGATGCCGGCGCAGCTGGCGGCCTGCGCGCCCGACACCGCGGCGTCGGCGTCTCCCTGCACGACCACCACCGAGGGTCGCTGGTCCGCGAAGAGCCTCGTGAGCTCCGCGATCCCCGTGGCGATCCGTGCGCCGCGGTCCTCCGCAGCGCCCCCCGCGAGGACGTCGTCGGGCGCGCCGATCGCGAGCTGGTCGAGCAGCGTCCCCGTCAGTGCCCCGTCCTCCTGCTGTCCCGTGTGGATGACCCGGGCGCGATCACCGAGCCCGTGGATCACCGGGGCGAGCTTGACGATCTCCGGCCTCGTGCCCAGAACGACGGCCACGTCTCTCGCTGCCACGCATGCTCCCGCAAAATATCAGATGGTCTTGCCCCGAGATGGTAAGTCTGCCACAGGATGCCGGCCTCCCGGTGTCGGCGCCCGGCCGCGCCTCCGTCGGCGCGAGGTGTCCTGCTCCGGCCCGCCGGAGCGGCGGCCTGAGGGGATGGGCGCGGGGCCAGAGCAGGACACCGCCATCTTGTCGGCCTGTCGGCCGGTGAACGGGGTCCGTGCAAGTTCTGCACGCGGCCCCTCAGATCCGACTTGACCTGCCCATACTGCGGCTGCCGGCCAGGCAGGTCGGCAGACACGGGAGGGTGGTCATGCGGACGATGCGACGAGGGAGGTCGGCGGCGGTCGCGGTGCTGGCGACGACGTCGGTGGCGGTGAGCGGTCTGGTGGTGGCGCCGCAGACGGCGCTGGCCGCGCCGAGCTCTGCGGTGGCGAGCGTGCTCGCGGCCGAGGCGGGCTCGGAGTGGAGCAGCGCGGACGTCACGGTCCGGGTCGACGAGGACGGGGTCGCCCGGTTCTCGATGCCCGAAGAGCTCTACCGCTCCGAGCAGCGCGTGGTGCTCTACGTCGACGGGAAGTACCAGGGAGAGACGTACGACGGTCACCAGTACTACCTGGGCGCCTCGACGTCGAACGGCGTGACCACGCTGTCCCGTGGCGGCATGCAGCCCGGCCAGGTGGTCGAGGTCGGGCTGATCGCGGGCTCGCCGGGCTACAGCACGTCACACGACTCCGCGAACATCCTGGCGTCGACGGTCGCGTGGGGGCAGGTGACGAACCTGCGCGTGGTGAACGGGACCACGGTGGAGTTCACGATCCCGGAGGAGCTCTTCCGCGCCAGCAAGCGGGTGATGCTGCGGGTCGACGACGAGTACGCGGCGGAGTCGTACGCCGGCCGCACACCGTACGCGTCGTCCAGCGTGCACGACGGCCTCGTGACGGTGCGCCGGGGCATGCCCTCGGCGCCGGTCGACACGCTCGAGGTCGGCCTGGTGCCGGGGGGCCCGGGCAGCCGCTACGACCGGGCGGACGTCGTCGCGCTCGGGGTCCTGGCGCTGCCGGGTCGCGGCACCGACCTGACGGTCCAGGAGCAGTACTCGCAGGTCGACCTGGTCTCGCGCGGCAACGCCGAGGCCGACCGCCTGCGGGAGAACCGGGCGATGCGGCACAGCGTGCTGGAGCCCACGGGCCGGTTCGTGCGCGCCGGCGACGAGATCACCGTCACCCGGCCGGAAGGCGCGCCCGCGATGGAGGTGAAGATCGGTCAGTACGGGGGGCACCAGGGGGTCAACGACGGCAAGTCGCTGTCATTCTCCACGACGAGCCTCAAGGGCACGATGCAGACGGTCAAGGCGCCGATCGACGGCCTGGTCTTCCTCGTCAACCAGGGAGACACGACGGTTCGGGCCGGTGTGACGGGTGGGGTCGCCGTGCCGGTCTACACCCTGGGCCAGTCGACCGAGGCGGGCTTCCAGCAGGACGTGGCGACGTTCGACAAGTCTCCGTTCGCGATCGTCCAGGGCGAGCGGGTCCTGGTGCCGTTCCAGCGTCGGCTCCTGGAGCCGAACGTCACGAGCGTCACTGCGGAACGCGTGCGCTACTGGGACGACGTCGTGAACCGCACCGACGCCGTGTACGGCCTGTCCACGAAGGCCACGGGTGTGCACCACAAGTCGGCCGCCCGCATCTTCATCTCCAACCAGGACTCCGGCGGTGGCTACGCCTTCGCGACGCACGACCGCATCGGCTTCCAGGTCAACTCGGGTGCGGGGAAGAAGCTCCTCACCGGCGCGTACTCCGACCAGTGGGGCCTGTGGCACGAGGTCGGGCACACCTACCAGTTTCCGCAGAGGTTCGGCGGGCTGGGCGAGGTCACCTGCAACATCTCGGCCCTGGCGATCCAGGCCGGCAACGGATGGACCAGCAGGCTCGAGTCGTCCTCGAACAAGAACGCCGTCGCCACCTTCCTCGCACTGCCGGACAACGAGCGCAATTACCACTCGGCCAACGCCTGGGTCAAGCTCGCCATGTTCGACGGGCTGACCCAGCAGTACGGCGAGGACTTCTATCCGCAGCTGCACCGCACCATCCGAGAGGCGGCCGCCGCCGGCACGATCAGCATCCCGGACGACGAGGCACGCGAGCAGTACTTCATGGTCACGGCCGGTCAGGTCGCGCAGCGCAACCTGACCAGCTACTTCCAGAAGTGGGGGCTCCAGCCCGACGCCGCGACCAAGGCGGTCCTGGCGACGTACCCGAACTGACGACCAGCATCACCCGAGGCCCACGCACGGCCTGACGGTGGGTCACAGGGCAGGACGGGGTCTCGGCCTGGTGGTCGGGGCCCCGTCGTTCGTGACGGGCCGGACGCGCCGTGCAGATTTTGCACGTCACGTCGAATCTGGGTTTTTGCCCTCCATCCTGGGTGCCGACAGGGCCGCCCGGCCCTGGCTGGGGGCGTGATGGGCGGTCCCGGCGTCGAGGCAGAGGGAGAAGTCATGCGTGTAGCACAGCGGGGACGGTCGGCAGCGGTGGCGCTGCTGGCAGCGGGGTCGGTGGCGGTGAGCGGTCTGGTGGTCGCGCCCGGTGCGGCGGCGGCGCCGACCTCGGGCACCGCCGCGGTCACGTCGGTGGCGGCGGCCGTGGCCAACGAGGACGTCACGGTCAAGGTCGCGGCGAACGGCTCGGTGCAGTTCATGCTGCCGGAGGACGTGTTCCGCTCCACGCAGCGCGTGATGCTGTTCATCGACGGCAACTACAACGGCGAGACGTACAACGGCCGCGCCTACGGTCTGACCCCGAAGGTGGCGAACGGGATCGCGACGCTGACGCGCGCGGCGGCGAAGGGCGCGAAGCCGGGACAGCTGGTCGAGGTTGCCTACGTGACGGGCCGTCCGGGCTTCACCCCCCGGTACGACGGGGCGAACGTCGTCGCCTCCCAGCTCGCGCCGGGAAGCAACGACCTCGCGGTGTGGAAGGGGCAGTCGCGGCTCACGGTGGTGCCTCGGGGTGACGCGAACAGCGACCGGATCCGCGAGAACCGGTGGTTGCAGCACAACACGCTCAACCCGGTGGGCCGGTACGTCACCCAGGGTGAGACCTTCACCGTGCAGGTGCCGGCCGGGGTGTCGATGAGGATCGGTATCGGGCAGTACGGCAACTACCCGGGGATCAACGGCGGCGAGACCACGAAGTTCGACTGGCACACGATCACGGGAACGACGACGGTCACCGCCGGTGCCGACGGCATGATCAACCTCGTCAACGAGGGCACCAAGCCGGTGTTCTCCATCGTGTATGGCGGAACGCCGGTGCCAACCTTCACGCTCGGCAAGACCACCGAGGCGGCGTTCCAGTACGACCTCGACCGGTGGAAGACCGCGCCGCTCGTGCTGGTGCAGGGCGAGCGCACCGTCGGCGTGTTCCAGCGGGCCACGATCGACAGGTTCGGCCTCACCACCCAGAACGTGTGGAACTGGGACGACGTCGTCAACCGCACGGACGCGTTCGCTGGTCTGTCCACCACGGAGGCCGGCCTGCACCACCGCTCTGCCGCGCGCATCTACATCGCCAACCCCCTCACGGGCGCTGGCGGGGCGTCCGCGACGCACGGGCGGGTCACGTTCCAGTCGAGCCAGCCTGCTGCCAAGAAGCTGTTCGGCCCGGAGACCGGGATGTGGGGGTTCTTCCACGAGGTCGGGCACACCTACCAGGTGCCGCAGTACATGTGGAAGGGCACCAGCGAGATCACGGTCAACATCTCCGCGGACATCATCCAGATGGACCTGGGCGGCCCCAGCACCATCGAGAACCCGAAGCACCAGGCCGCGATCGCGGACTACCTGGCGATGCCCGAGTCCGAGCGCGACTTCAACACCTCCCCGTCCGGCGCCCGGTACGCCATGTTCTTCGGCCTCACTGACGCCTACGGCTCGGAGTTCTACACGAAGCTCAACCGCGTCTACCGGGAGCAGGCCGCCGCGGGCACGACTGGCGCGACGGACACCGCCTCGCGCCAGCAGCACTTCATGGTCACCGCTGGCCAGGTCGCGCAGCGCAACCTGACCGGCTACTTCCAGAAGTGGGGGCTGAAGCCCGACGTCGCGACCAAGGCGGCCCTGGCGAAGTACCCGAGCTGACGACGCGCCGGGAGCAGCGTTCTCCGTCGGTGCTGAGCCCGATCGGATCCGTCGATCCGATCGGGCTCACGTCGTTCGGGACGGCCCCGCGGGCGGACTCAACGCGGGCCCGGCCCATCCGCCAGCAGCGCTTGAGTGGGCCTGAGTGGGCGTGAGGGGACCCGTCACTTGCAGAGACTGCGAGGAAGAACCCGGCCACCGGGGCCGGCTCGACGGGCAGGAGAACCATGCGCACGGTGCGAAGGAACAGGTCGGTCGTCATGGCGACGCTCGCGACGGCGTCTGTAGCGGTCGGTGGACTAGTGGTGGCGCCGCACGCGGCGTCGGCCTCCGGGGCGACGTCAGCCACCTCGGTGTCGGCAGCGTTGGTGTCGGCAGAGTCCGGGTCGGCGTGGAGCAGCGCGGACGTGACGGTCTGGGTGGACGAGGCCGGGCTGGCCCAGTTCACGCTCCCGGAGGCCCTGTTCCGCTCCACGCAACGCGTCATGCTGTACGTGGATGGTGAGTACGCCGGGGAGACCTACGAGGGCGGCCAGTACTACCTGGGAACGTCGACGTCCGGAGGGGTGACGACGCTGCGACGCGGCGGCATCGCGCCCGGCCAGGTCGTGCAGGTGGCGCTGGTGGACGGCGCACCCGGCCAGCGCGTGGCGTACGGCGACGCGGAGATCCTGGCGTCCACGGTGGCCTGGGGGAAGAGCACGAACCTGCGTGTCGTCGACGGTCTCGCGACGTTCCAGATGCCGGAGGCGCTGTACCGGTCCACGCAACGGGTGATGCTCTTCGTGGACGGCACGTACGCCGGGGAGATCTACGACGGCGGCCAGTACTACGTCGGGACCAAGGTCTCGGACGGGTACGTGACCGTGTCCCGAGGAGGTATCAAGGCCGGGCAGCTCGTGGAGGTCGCCCTGGTGGACGGCCGGGCCGGCGACACGCCGCGGTACGAGGGCGCGCACGTCGTCGCGTCGCAGCTCGCGCCGGGGAGCAACGACCTCACCGTCGGCGAGACGGAGTCACGGCTCACCGTCCAGGCGCGAGGGGACGCGTATGCGGACCGCATCCGGGAGAACCGGAACATGCGTCACAACACGTCCGAGCCGGTGGGGCGCTACGTCCTCAAGGGGGACAAGCTCACCGTGACGCTGCCCGCCGGCGTGTCCATGCAGGTCGTGATCGGGCAGTACAGCCCGTACCCCGGCCTCAACGACGGAAAGAGCACCGGCCTCAAGACGCAGGACATCACGGGCACCACGACCATCACCGCGCCCATCGACGGCATGGTCGCTCTGGCGTACAAGACCGGCAAGCCGGTCCCCGCGACCGTCGACGGCGGCAGGCCCATGCCGACCTTCACCCTCGGCAACACCACCGAGGCGCAGTTCGAGCAGGACCTCGCGCGGTGGAAGGACTCGCCCATCGTGCTGGTGCAGGGCGAGCGCGTGCTGGGCACCTTCCAGCGGTCCACGATCGACCGGTTCGGCCTGACCTCGAAGAACGTGCGGAACTGGGACGACGTCGTCGACCGCACGGACGTCGTCTACGGCCTGTCCCGCACGGAGTCCGGCCTGCACCACCGGTCGGCGGGCCGCGTCTACATCGCCAACCCCAGCACGGGCGCCGGAGGCGCGTCCGCGACGGACGAGCGTGTCACGTTCCAGACGGGCGGCGCGTTGGGCGAGCTCTTCGGGCCGATGGTGGACATGTGGGGCTTCTTCCACGAGGTGGGGCACACCTACCAGGTGCGTGCCTACAAGTGGCCGGGCATGGGCGAGATCACGGTGAACATCGCCGCGGAGATCATCAAGACGGACCTGGGCGGGAAGAGCACCCTCTACAACGGGCACCAGGAAGACATCAAGGCGTTCCTGGCCCTGCCGGAGTCCGAGCGCGACTTCACCACCGCCGCGAACGGCGTCAGGTACGCGATGTTCTTCGGCCTGGACACCACGTACGGCCGGGACTTCTACCCGAGGCTGAACCGCCTCTACCGCAAGCAGGCCGCCGCAGGTGTTCCCGACAACGGGACGATCCCGGAGCTGCAGCAGCGCTTCATGGTCACCTCGGGTGAGGCTGCGCAGCGCAACCTGACCAGCTACTTCCAGAAGTGGGGGCTCAAGCCCGACGTCGCGACCAAGGCGGCGCTGGCGAAGTACCCGAGCTGACGCGCGGCGAAGAGGCGCACGAGGTGCCCGCCCGCCGGGTCGGGGGGAGGGCTACCTCGTGCGCGCCGTGGCGGGCGAACCCGAGCCCGCGCGACGGCGCGGCCGGGCGCTGATACTGGGGGAGCGACCGCACGGCACGGCGTCCAGAAGGGGCCCGCGATGGCCGACCTGATGATCGACTACATCACCTCGCTCGACGGGTACGGCTCCGCCGAGGGCTGGCCCGGGCTGTGGGGCATGGGCGGGCCGGACTACTTCGCGTTCCTCGAGGCGGACGGCGCGGCCGACTTCGTCACGCTGATGGGCGCGACCACCTACCGGCTGTTCGCCGGCTTCGCCGAGACGGGCGAGGAGGAGATGGCCGAGCTCACCGCGCGCCGGAAGGTCGTCTTCTCCCGCACGCTGAGCGAGCCGCTCCCGTGGGCGAACACGACGCTGGTCGCGGGCGACGCCGTCGAGGCGGTGCGTGCGATGAAGGAGGACGACGTCCCGCTCCGCACGGTGGGGAGCCCCAGCCTGTGCCGGGCGCTGCTCGCGGCAGGCCTGGTCGACCGGTACCGCGTGGTCGTCTTCCCCGTGGTCAACGGCGCCACGGGCGGCGACCGCATGTACGACGGGTGGCCCGACGTCGCGCTGGAGCTCCTCGACAGCCGGACCCTCGACGGGCGCCTCCAGCTGCTCGAGTACGCCCCGACCGTGCTCGACGGGCCGCCCGGCGACCGCTGAGCGGTTACCGCGTGCGGTTCACCCGCAGGATCTCCTCCTGGTACGGCGCGACGACGGTGGGGGAGACGCGGCAGTCGAGCATGAGGAAGCGGCGCTCCTCCACCGGCTCCGCGGTCCACGACGCGAGCCGGTCGAGGTCGGCGAGCGAGCGGACCACGACGCCCTCGGCGCCGACGGCGGCGGCGAGCGCGGCGAAGTCGGTCTCGGGGATGCGCATGGGCTCCTCGGCGAGGCCCTGCCGACCGTAGACGTGCACCTCGGCGCCGTACACGGCGTCGTTCCACACGACCCCGATGCCTCGCCCGCCCGCCGTGCGCACCGCGGTCTCGAGGTCGGCCAGGGCCATGAGCCCGCCGCCGTCTCCGGTGGTGAGCACCACGGCGGCGTCGGGCAGGGCTGCCGCGGCGCCGGCGACCCCGGGGAAGCCGAGGCCGATGGACTGGTAGGCGGTGCCGACCATCATCATCCGGTCAGGGGAGGCGACGGGCCAGTACATGTTGGCCCAGCCGATGAAGTGGCCGCCGTCGGAGACGACCACCCGGTCCGTGGGGAGGAGGGCACCGAGGCGGTGCGCGACGGCACGCGGGTCGAGGCGGCCGTCCGCGGCGAGGCCGTCGGCGGCGCCCGGGTCGTACGCCCGGGCCGCGGCGACGTCCACGGTCTCGCGCCAGCCGGAGGGCACGGCGCCGAGCGTCCGCAGCTCGTCGACGAGGGCGCGGGCCACCAGGGCGGCGTCGCCCCGCACGAAGCCGCCGACGTGCCGGTGGGTCGCCGCGGGCGCGACGTCGACCTGGACGATCCGCGTCCCCGGCGAGAAGAGGTCCCCGAACCGCATCGTGAACTGGTTGAGCGAGGCGCCGAGCACGACGGCGACGTCCGCCTCGCGCACCAGCGCCATGGCACCCTCGGCGCCGAAGCCGCCGGCGACGCCCAGGTCGTAGCGTCCGTCCGGGAAGACGCCGCGGCCCAGCGACGTCGTCGCGGTCAGGGCCCCGGTCGCCGCGGCGAGCTCGCCGAGCACCTCGCCCGCGCCGGCCAGCCAGGCGCCGCGGCCCGCGAGCAGCAGGGGCCGCTCCGCGCCGGCTAGGGAGCGCGCGAGGTCGGTGATCGCGGCCGCGTCGAACGGTCCGGCCGGCGCGAGCGGACCCGGCAGCACGGGCTGCGGCGCGTCGGGGACCGGTCCCGCCTCGAGGGCGGCGACGTCGTAGGGGATGGCGAGCACGACGGGCACCCGGTAGGTGAGCGAGTGCTCGATCGCGATGACGGTGGTCGCGGCGGCGTCGGCTCGACCGACGGTATAGGTGCGGGCGCCGACCGCCGCCGCGAGCGCGATCTGGTCCACGTCCCACGGCCGGGGGCCGGACGTGGGCTCGTCCCCCGCGAGCAGCACCAGCGGCACGCGCGCCTGCGCGGCCTCCGCCAGCGCGGTCAGCGTGTTGGTGAACCCGGCGCCGTAGGTGACGGTGGCGGCCGCGATGCGTCCCGAGGCGCGGAAGTAGGCGTCGGCCGCGACCACACCGCCGGCCTCGTGCCGCACGGCGGTGAAGCGCGCCGACGTCGTGCGCTCGACGTCGTCGAGGAACCACGCGTTGCCGTTGCCCATGACCCCGAAGACGTGGTCGACGTGCTGGGCGAGGGTGCGGGCGACATGGGCGGACACGGTGGGCACGGGGCCTCCAGGGGAACAGTGACGGATGAGTGGTGCGGTCCGTATGTGTCCCGTGCGAGCCCGGCGCCGGTCACCGGTGACCGGGCTGCCGCGCGCCCCTTTTTCGAGCGCAGGCGGCGCGAGCCGCCTCGACGGTCGCGAGCATAGCCCAGGCCCTGCCGCCGGGGTGCCGGCGTCAGGCCGCGGGGTCGAGGAACAGCTCGATCACGGGGACGGCGACGTCGGGCCGGACGGTCGGCAGGTGCAGGGTGAGGGTGCCGGCCGGCTGGCCTCCCGGGTTCGTGTTCCACGCCTTCTGGTCCGGGTCGGTGCGGGACGTCCGCAGCTCGGACCCGTCGTTCAGCAGCTGGACGTACCGGACACGGTCGGCGAGGCCGCGCAGGTGCACGTGCCCGAACGGCCACGCGAAGAGGTGCAGGTAGAGCCGGTCGCCCCGCTGTGTCAGCACGACGCCGGGCGGCAGGCCGGGTGTGACGGCGGCCGCCAGGTCGGCGTCGGCGGGGCCCGCGCCGGTGATCGACCGCCCGTGCAGGCGGGTCCACTCCCCGAGGGCCGCGAGGGCGGCGGTGTCGCGTGCCGGGATCGCTCCGCGCCCGTCGGGGCCGACGTTGAGCAGCAGGTTCCCGCCCTTGGAGACGGTGTCGACGAGCATCCGCACCAGCAGGTCCGGGTCCTTGAGCCTCGTGTTGTCGCGGTCGTACCCCCAGCTCCCGTTGAGCGTCTGGCAGGCCTCCCAGACGACGAGCTCGCCCGCGTCGTCCCGCATGGGCTCGTCCGGCTGGTACTGCTCGGGGGTCACGAGGTCGCCCGGGAGGCCGAGGCGGTCGTTCACGACGGCTTGCGGCTGCAGCTCGCGGACCATCGCGAGCAGGCGCTCGGCGTCCCAGTCCTCGGCGTGCTTGCCCGGCCAGCCACCCCGGTCGTCGGGGTCGGTGAAGTCGAAGAAGACGTAGTCCACGGGCCCGTAGCCGGTGAGCAGCTCGCGCACCTGCGCGTGCAGGAACTCGCGGTACCGGGCCATGTCGCGGCCCTCGTTCTGCGCGTGCGCGTCGGCGTCGTCCCGGCGGGGGTGGTTGGCGTCGATCGTGTAGTCCGGGTGGTGCCAGTCGAGCAGCGAGTGGTACAGCCCGAGGTGCAGGCCCTCGGCACGGACGGCCGCGGCCAGCTCGGCCACGAGGTCGCGGCCGCGGGTCCGGGCGATCGACCAGTCGCTGACGGCGGTGTCCCACAGGGCGAAGCCGTCGTGGTGCTTGGTGGTCAGCACCACGTACTTCATCCCGGCGTCCTTCGCGGCGCGCACGAGGGCGCGCGCGTCGAACAGGTCCGGGTCGAACACCTCGGCGTAGCGTGCGTACTGCTCGGCAGTCTGCTTCTCGAAGCTCATCACCCACTCGTGCCGTGCGGCGGCGGAGTAGAGGCCGAAGTGCACGAAGAGGCCGAAGCGGGCCTCCGTGAACCAGGCCTGCTCGGGGCGCAGGGGCGGGGCGGCCGGGATCATGGGATCACTCCTCGTCGAGCGGGCGAGCCGATAGAGATATGACGTATCGGGCGTGCTGATGCAGCCTATCGGCCGCGGTCGGGGGTAGCGCAAGGCGACGAGCGGCCTATAGGTTAGATGAATCGCCTGGAGGTCGAGGGAGCCCGCATGTCCGACGTCGTCGTCGACGCGCACCACCACCTGTGGGTCCGCGCGCGGACCCCGCAGGACTGGATCGACCCCCGGACCATGGCGGCGATCGACGCCGACTTCACGCCCGCGGACCTGCCCGCTGCCGCGCACGGCGTCGACGCCACCGTCGTCGTGCAGACCGCCAGCAGCTGGAGCGACACCGACGACCTGCTGGAGGTCGCGTCGTCGGCCGAGGGGCGCGAGGCGCGCGTCGCCGGCGTCGTCGGCTGGGCGGACCTGTTCGCCCCGGACCTCGAGGACCGGCTCGCCGCCCTCAGGGAACGTCCCGGCGGCGACCGGCTCGTCGGGATCCGCACGATGGTGCAGGCCGAGCCCGACGACTACCTCGACCGCCCCGACGTGCACGCCGGCATCGCCGCCGTCGGCGCCGCGGGCCTGCCCTTCGACCTCGTGGTGCGGGCCGACCAGCTCCCCGCGTGCGCCCGGCTGGCGGCCGCGCTGCCCGACGTGCGGTTCGTGCTCGACCACCTCGCCAAGCCGCCGGTCGCCGCGACCATGCCCGACGCCGAGGGACGCCCCGGAGACCCGGCCGCCCTCGACGTCTGGCGCCGCGACCTGGCTGCGCTCGCGGCGCGGCCCAACGTCGTCGCGAAGCTGTCCGGCCTGGTCACCGAGGCCCGCTGGGACACCTGGACCCCCGCGGACCTGCGGCCCGTCGCCGACCACGCGCTGCACGTCTTCGGTCCCGACCGGCTGCTGCTCGGCAGCGACTGGCCCGTGTGCCTGCTCGCCTCCGGCTACGGGCGCTGGCTCGCGGCCGCCGACGAGCTGCTGTCCGGCCTCGCCCCCGCCGAGCGCGCCGCCGTGCGCGGCCGGACCGCCGTGACCACCTACGGCCTCACGGTCGATCTGGTCGATCACCCCACCACCCGCACGAAGGAGCACCCGTGACCACCCCCACCGAGACCCTGCCGGAGTTCGCCGGCATCCGCGCCGTCGTCACCGGGGGAGCATCCGGTATCGGCGCCGCCGTCGTGCGAGCCCTCCTGGCGCGCGGCGCGCACGTGGTCGCGATCGACCGCACCCGTGACGGCGTGCCCGAGGGTGCGGGCGCGGAGGTCGCGGACGTCACCGACGACGCCGGCGTGCGCGCGGCCGTGGACGCCGCGGCCGCCACGCTCGGCGGGATCGACGTCGTCGTGAACAACGCCGGCATCGGCGCCCAGGGCACCGTCGCGGACAACGACGACGCCGAGTGGCTGCGCGTGCTCGACGTCAACGTGCTCGGCATCGTGCGCGTGACGCGCGCCGCGCTGCCGCACCTGCGGGACTCGGAGCACGCGGCCGTCGTGAACATGGCGTCGATCGCGTCGTGGTCGGGCCTGCCCCAGCGGGCGCTGTACTCCGCGAGCAAGGGCGCCGTGCAGGCCCTGACCCTGGCGATGGCGGCCGACCACGTGCGCGACGGGATCCGCGTGACCTGCGTGAACCCCGGCACCGTCGACACCCCGTGGGTGGGTCGCCTGCTCGACGCCGCGCCCGACCCGGCCGCCGAGCGCGCCGCGCTGGAGGCCCGCCAGCCCACCGGGCGGCTCGTCAGCCCCGAGGCCGTGGCGCACGCCGTCTGCTACCTGGCGAGCCCGCTGGCCACCTCCACCACGGGCACCGCGCTCGCGGTGGACGGCGGCATGCACGACCTGCGCGTGCGCCCGCCGGAGCAGGCATGAGCGCGGCGGACGGCTCCCCGGTGCTGCCGACCCGCGAGATCCGCTCCACGGGGGTGCGGCTCACCAGCCTCGGGTACGGGGCGGCGCAGGCCGGCAACCTGTACCGGGCGACCACCGACGAGGAGACCGCCGACGCGCTCGCCGTCGCCTGGGCGGCCGGGGTGCGGTACGTCGACACGGCGCCGCACTACGGCCTCGGGCTGTCGGAGCGCCGCGTGGGCGCGGTGCTGCGCGGGCTGCCGCGGGACGAGCTCGTGGTCTCGACGAAGGCCGGACGCCTGCTGGTGCCGTCGCCCGAGACAGCGGACCGGCGCGACGACGACATCTTCGACGTGCCGGCCGCCACCCGGCGCGCGTGGGACTTCTCCCGCGACGGCGTGCTGCGCTCGTTGGAGGCGAGCCTGGAGCGCACCGGCCTGGACCGCGTCGACGTCGTGTACCTGCACGACCCGGACGACCACGAGGAGCAGGCGTTCGCCGAGGCCGTGCCCGCTCTGCTGGAGCTGCGCGACCAGGGCGTGGTCGGCGCCGTCGGGGCCGGGATGAACCAGTCGGCGATGCTGGCGCGGTTCGTGCGCGAGACCGACGTCGACGTGGTGATGTGCGCCGGCCGGTTCACACTGCTGGAGCAGCCGGCGCTGGCCGACCTGCTCCCGGCGGCGGTGGAGCGCGGCGCGGCCGTCGTCGTCGCGGGCGTCTACAACTCCGGGCTGCTCGCCCGCGAGACGGTGCCCGACGACGCGACCTACGACTACGGCCAGGCGCCCGCCGCGGTGCTGGACCGCACCCGACGGGTCGCGGCGGTGTGCGGCGAGCACGGCGTCACCCTGCCGCAGGCGGCGCTGGCCTACGTGCGCACCCACCCCGCGGTCGCGAGCACCGTCGTCGGGCTGCGCACCGCCGACCAGGTGCGCCAGGCCGTCGACCGGCACACCGCCGCCGTGCCGACCGACCTGTGGGACGACCTCGTCGCCCAGGGGCTCCTGACCCCCGACGCCCACCCCGCCGCCTTCGCCTGACACGACTGCCCGGGCGCCCGCATGGCGGGACGGAAGTGACCGGACCGCGACACGGGCGCATGATCGACGCGCCCCCCAGAGAGAACTAGAGGACACCGATGCAGCTGCTCCGCCTGGGCCCGGTGGGCCAGGAGATCCCCGCCGTCGAGGCCGACGACGTCACCTACGACCTGCGACCGCTGACCGCCGCCCTCGCCCGCAGCGGGGACATCGACGGCGAGTTCCTCGCCGCCGACGGCATCGCGCGCACCCGGTCCGCGCTGGCCGCGGGCGAGCTCCCCGTGCTCGACGGCGCGGCCGCCCTGCGGCGCGGCGCCCCGATCGCGCGGCCCACCGCCGTCGTGTGCGTGGGGCAGAACTACGCCGCGCACGCGCGGGAGTCCGGCGCCGAGCCCCCGCGCCTGCCGATCATCTTCTTCAAGCACCCCAACACCGTCGTCGGACCCGACGACACCGTGCCCGTCCCGCCCGGGTCCGAGAAGGTCGACTGGGAGGTCGAGCTGGCGATCGTCGTGGGACGGCAGGCGAGCTACCTGCCGTCGGTGGAGGCCGCCCGCGAGCACGTCGCCGGCTACACCGTCGTCGACGACGTGAGCGAGCGGGCCTGGCAGCTCGACGACTCGCTCGGGCAGTGGTCGAAGGGCAAGTGCGGCCCCGCGTTCCTGCCCACCGGGCCGGGGCTGGTGCCCGCCGACGAGGTCGACCCCGGGGACCTGCGGCTGCGGTCGTCGGTCAACGGCGAGCCCCGGCAGGACTCGTCCACGGCCGACATGATCTTCGACGTCGCGGCGATCGTGCACCACCTGTCGCAGTACATGACGCTCGAGGCGGGCGACCTGATCTGCACCGGCACGCCCGAGGGCGTAGCGCTCTCCGGCCGCTTCCCCTACCTGGCCGACGGCGACGTCGTCGAGGTGGAGATCGAGGGCCTCGGCCGCCAGCGCCACCGCTTCGAGGCCTCGATCGGCACTCCGGCGCACGGTCGGCCCCCGCAGGTGCCGACCACGGCCGCCCCTGCCGAACGACACCTGCCGGTGGGCTGACCGTGCTGCGCTACGAGCTGCTGCACCCTGGCCTCGTCGCGGCGCTCGCCGCGGCGGGGCACGGGTCGCGAGTCCTGCTGGCCGACGCCAACTACCCGCACTCCACGGGCGCCCGGCCCGGCGCCGCGCGCGTGCACCTCAACCTGCGCCCCGGCCTGCTCACCGTGGACCAGGTGCTGGAGGTGCTGCTGGACGCCGTCCCGATCGAGTCGGCGGCCGTCATGGTGCCCGGCGGCGTGGCGGGCGACGTCGTCGCCGCGGGCGAGGAGATCCCCGCCCACACGGGGTACCGGGCGATGCTCGGGCCCGACCTCGGGTGGGACGAGCTGGACCGCTTCGCGTTCTACGACGCCGCCAGGTCCGACGACGTCGCCCTGCTGGTGGCCACGGGCGACCAGCGTGTCTACGCCAACCTGCTCCTCACGATCGGCGTCCGCAGCCCGACCGGGTAGCGCTCGACAGCCCGAGCCTCGCGGTGCCCCGATTCGTCAGAGGAATCGGGGCACTGCTGTGTCCGGCCCGACCTCGCCGTGACCTGCGAAGACGCCACCTCAGCGCTTCGGCCGGGCGGCTGCCGACGCCGGTCATCGGATCTTTGAAGCTCTCGGGGGTTCACGGGCGGTTATCTATCAGGTAGGCTGGCTAAAAGTATCCATAGCGGCCACCCGGCCGCCCGGACGAGATGGTCGCGAAGATGCGGAAATCCCTGTCGGTGAACGAGCGGATGGTCGTCGACCTCCTGCTCGAGCACCAGTCGGCCTCCCGGGCCACGATCAGCAAGGTCACGGGCCTGTCGAAGCCGTCGACGGGCGAGCTCGTCGTCCGGCTCGTCGAGGCCGGGCTCGTCACGCCCGTCGGCGAGGTCTCGTCAGCCCAGCGGGGGCCGAACGCGGTGCACTTCCGCGCGGTGACCGACCTCTGCCATGTCGCAGGCGTGGAGATGCAGCCGGGCCGGTTCGTGCACGCCGTCGTGTCCGACCTGTCCGGCGCCGCGCTGTCCGACGTTCGCGTCCCGCAGCACGGCGACGACCCGGCCGAGACCGTGGCCGAGGCGGTCGCCGCCGCGTGCGCGGAGGCCGGGATCGAGCCGTCCGCCCTGTGGCAGGTGCTCGCCGGCACGCCCGGTGTCGTGGACCCCCAGGGAGACATGGACTTCGTCTCCGGGCACCCGGCGTGGCGCGCCGGGCAGCGGGGACGGCTCGCCGCACGGCTCGGCTGCCCCGTCGCGCTCGAGAACGACGTCAACCTCGCCGCGCTCGCCGAGGCCGAGAGCGGCAACGCGGCAGGCGTCGAGAGCTTCACCCTCCTGCGCCTGGACGAGGGCATCGGCGCCGCGACCGTCGTCAGCCGCACGCTGCTGCGCGGCGCGCACGGGTACGCGGGCGAGATCGGGCTCGCGCCGACGACGGGCGGCGGTCGGCTCGGCTCGTCGTCCGCGGGGTTCCAGAGCCTCGTCGGCTCGGCAGCCCTCCAGGACGTGCTCGACGGGCTGGGGCTCGAGGGGACCTCGCCGGAGCAGGCGCTCGGCGACCAGGACCCGTCGGAGGCGGTCCGTGCGTTCCGGCGCGAGGCGGCGCGACGCGTCGCCGTCGTCGTCACGACGATCGCCACCGTGGTCGACCCGCACCGCGTCGTCCTCGCAGGGACCGTCGGCACGGCAGGGGCCGAGCCGTTCGCCGCGGAGGTCGAGGAGCTGCTGCGCGCGGAGTCCCCGCTGCGGACCGAGGTGGTCCCGTCGACCCTCGGGCCGGGTGGGGTGGTCCGCGGCGCGCTGACCCTCCTGCGCGAGGCCGCGCGGGAGTCCGTCTACGGGATCGGGGCGGTCGCTGCTCCCGTCCGGACCTGGCCGGAGCTGCGCGAACCCTGACACGACCACCCCACGACCGCAGACCACCACGCACGACGCACGAGAACGACCTCGGGCGACGGCCAGCGGGACCGAGAGCCTGAACCGACCGGGCGGCCCGCGACCACCACACCTGAGGAACACCACGGACCACTTCCAGGTCGGCCCACCGTCGGGCAGAAACCTCACGAGGAACGGCAGGACACCACCATGCGCACCCACACCCTCACGTCTCGACCTCGCCGCCGCGGCCGCACGCTCACGAGCGGCGCCGCCGGCCTCGTCGTCGCCTCCCTCGCCCTGTCGGCGTGCGGTATCGGCGGCGGCTCCGACGCGGTCGGAGCCGACGGCAGGCCGACGACGGCCGGCAGGTGCGAGCTCTCGGACGAGGTGACCTCCGACCAGCGGCTGTCGGGTGAGCCGTCCGGCGAGATCACCTTCCAGACCACGGCGCTCAAGCAGGACTTCAGCCCGTACTTCGAGAAGCTCATCGCCGCCTTCGAGAAGAAGTACCCGGACGTCACGGTGAAGTGGCAGGACGACCCGGGCGACGCCGAGTTCACGCAGCGCCTCGTGACCAACGCGCAGTCGTGCGACCTGCCCGACGTCGTCAACCTCAACCAGACGACCGCGTACGCGCTCTACCGCGAGAACTTCCTGCTCGACCTCACCACCAAGGGCCCTGAGGACATCGGCGCGCCCTTCATCCAGTCGGTGTGGGAGTCGCAGAAGTTCCCCGGCGACGACGACCACTACGTCCTCCCGTGGTACTGGGGCCTGAACGGCCTGCAGACGTTCAACAAGGACCTCATGAAGGACTCTGGCCTCGACCCGGAGGCCCCGCCGTCGACGGTCATGGAGCAGCTCGACATGGCGAGCCAGATCGCCGAGAAGTCGGGCGGCGAGTACTACGCGTTCCCCGCGAACCCGTACACCCACGTGCCGAACGACTGGCAGCTCATGAACGCGCAGATCACGAACGCGGACGAGACCGAGTTCACGTTCGCGGACGACCCGAAGATCCAGGAGTGGCTGACGAAGTACGCGAAGCTGTACGCCGAGGGCGCGCTCCCGCGCGACACCCTCTCGAGCGACGTGGACGTCACGCAGCTCTACTCCGCCGGTGACGTGGTGTGGGGCTCCACCAACGCCTCCTTCCTGCGCTACGTGAAGGACACGAACGAGGCGACCTACGACACCACGGGCGTCGCCACGCTGTTCGACGCACGCGGCCACGCGTTCCAGGACGGCCAGCTCATCGGTGTCCCGTCGACGTCGAAGAACCCCGTCGCGGCCGTCGCCTTCGCGCAGTTCATGCTGAGCCCCGAGTGGCAGACGGAGTTCGTGTCCAGCCCGCTGATCTCCAACTTCCCCTCGACGGAGGAGTCGCTGGACATCCCCAAGTTCACGGACATCACCGGCGACTCGCCGCTCGACGAGGCCAACCGCCTGTCGGTCGAGGCCGCGACGGACGCCGAGAACGCCTTCATCTTCGCGTGGTCGGACGCCGTGCAGACCGCGGTCGTCTCCGAGCTGCAGCTCGCGATCTCCGGCAAGAAGCCGGTCGACGAGGCGCTCCAGGCCGCCGAGGACGCCGCGAACCAGATCCTCGAGCAGCAGGGCTGACCGATGGCGACCGACGTCTACGCGGGGACCCTGGCCGCCGGTGAGCCGGCGGCCAGGGCCGCCCGGCCCAGCCGGGCACGCACCCGCCGTCCGCGTCCGACCTCGGGCGCCGCGATCTACCGGCCCTGGTGGACCCCCTGGCTGTGGGTCGCGCCGGCGATCATCGTCATCGGGGTGTTCGGGGTCTTCCCGTTCCTCAACACCATCGTGCTGTCCTTCACCGACGCCCGGCCGCTCGGCGGCGGTGGCGACTGGGTCGGCCTGGAGAACTACTCCCGCATGGTGGGCGACCCGGCCTTCTGGCTCGCGGTGCGCAACTCGGTGCTCTACGCGGTCGTCGCGGTCCCGCTGCTCGTCGTCCTGCCGCTGATGCTCGCGCAGCTCGTGTACAAGAAGGTCCCCGCCATCGGGTTCTTCCGGACGGCGTTCTACGCCCCGGTGGTCGCGTCGATGGTCGCGGTCGCGCTGGTGTGGCAGAACCTCGTGTCCGAGAACGGGCCGATCAACACCGCGCTCAAGCAGGTCGGGATCATCGACTCCCCGATCCCCTTCCTCTCGGACACGACGCTGCTGCTCCTCACGGCGATCGCGCTGACGGTCTGGAAGGGCCTCGGCTGGTACATGATCTTCTACCTGTCGGCGCTGGCCAGCGTGCCCAAGGACCTCTACGAGGCCGCGTCCCTCGACGGCGCCGGCACCTTCCGCCAGTTCGTGCACGTCACGGTCCCCGGCGTCCGCCTCACGATGCTGCTCGTCGGCATCATGTCGGGCATCGGCTCCTTGCGCGTGTTCACCGAGATCTACATCCTCGGCGGCGCGACGGGCGGCGTCGGCGGCCAGGCGCGGACCCTGCCGTTCTACATCCGGGACGTCGCGCTCGACCCGATCTCGGGGAACGTCGGCTACGGCGCGGCGATCTCCGTCGCCCTGTTCGTCCTGACGATCGGTCTCGCGGTCGCGTCGCACAAGCTCGGCTCCAAGGAGGAGGACTGATGACCTGGTGGCGCACGCGCGGGCGCACCCGCGCGCTCGTGACGCGGTACGTGCTCTTGCTGGTGGTGCTCGCGATCTCCGTGGGCCCGCTGCTGTGGCAGCTCTTCTCGTCCCTCAAGGGGCCGCAGGACGCGCTGTACGGGAGCGACGCGACCTTCTTCCCGGCGCACCCGACGTTCGCGGCCTACCAGACCGTGTTCGCGCAGGTGCCGATGGGCACGTACATCCGCAACAGCCTGATCATGTGCCTGCTCACGGTGTTCTCGCAGGTCGTCTTCCCGACGCTCGCGGGATACATGCTCTCGCGCCAGGGCTGGCGGGGCCGCGGCGTCTTCTACTGGGTGCTGATCATCTCGATGATGTTCCCGTTCGAGTCGATCATGGTGTCGCTGTACACCCAGATCACCGACCTCGGCCTCGACGACTCGTTCATCGGCGTCTGGCTGCCCGGCGCGATCTCGGCCGTCAACGTCCTCATCACGCGGGCCGCGTTCAGCGCCGTGCCGAACGAGGTCGAGGACGCCGCGATGCTCGACGGCGCCGGCGAGGTCCGCCGGTTCTGGAAGATCTACCTGCCTGCGGCGCGTGGCGCGATGGTCGTCGTCGTCATCAACTCGTTCATCGCCGCCTGGGACGACTTCCTGTGGCCGTTCATCGTGCTGCGCTCGGAAGAGCTGTACACGCTCTCTCTCGGTCTGTCGCGCCTCGCGGCCTCGTCCCTCTCGTACGACCCGCGCGTCACCATGGCCGGGTCCGTCATCGCCATCGTGCCGATCCTCGTGCTCTTCGTCGCACTGCAGCGGTACTTCTTCAAGGGTGTGGAATCAGGAGCAGTGAAGTGACCTCGAACCAGGACGTCGTCCAGGACGTCGCGCCCCAGGCCGCCACGGACGTCATCGTGCCGACGGCGGAGCAGCTGCGCTGGCAGCAGCTCGAGGTGGGCATGTTCTTCCACTTCGGCATCAACACGTTCCACGCCAAGGAGTGGAGCGACGGCACCCTCCCGGCGTCGTCGTTCGACCCGACCGACCTCGACGCCGACGAGTGGGTGGCGCTGGCCGTCGCCGCCGGCGCCAGGTACGTGGTGCTCACCGCGAAGCACCACGACGGCTTCTGCCTGTGGCCGACCGCGACCACCGACTACTCCGTCGCCTCCTCGCCGTGGCGGGACGGGAAGGGCGACGTGGTGGCAGAGGTCGCCGCGGCCTGCCGCGCCGCAGGGATCGGCCTCGGCCTGTACCTGTCCCCATGGGACCGGAACCACCCGGCCTACCAGGACCCGGAGGCGTACGCCGACGTCTACGTCACCCAGCTCACGGAGCTCTGCACGCGGTACGGGCCGCTCGTCGAGCTGTGGTTCGACGGTGCGGGCTCGGAGGGGTACTCCTACGACTGGGCGCGCATCATGGAGGTCGCGCGCACGCACCAGCCGCAGGCGATGGTGTTCAACATGGGCGCCCCGACGATCCGGTGGGTCGGCAACGAGGACGGGCTCGCGAGCGACCCCGTCGAGTACGTCGTGCACCACACGCAGATGAGCAACTACACGATCGTCACGACCGAGTTCGCGCAGGCGCTGTACCTGCCCCCGGAGTGCGACGTGTCCGTGCGCCGCGGCTGGTTCTGGGCGGAGGACGACGAGCCCAAGTCGCTGGAGCACCTCCTGGCGATCTACTACCGGTCCGTCGGCCTGGGCACGAACCTGCTCCTCAACGTCCCGCCGGACCGGCGGGGGCGCATCGACCCGGCGGACGCCGCGGTCGTCACGGCGTTCGGCGACGAGCTCCGGGCGCGGTTCGGGCACCCCGTCGCGACGGTCCTCACCCGCACCGGGGACGCCACGTGGCACGTCGACCTGGGAGCGGAACCCGTCGAGCTCGACCACGTGCTGGTCCGGGAGGACCTCACGGACGGCCAGCGCGTCACGCGCCACGAGGTCCGCCTCGACGGGACCGTGGTGGCGGGCGGCGGGACCGTCGGGGCGGGGCGGGTGCACGTCGTGGACGCACCGGCCACGAACGAGCTCGAGATCGAGCTGGAGGGCCCGGGCGCCGGCCTCGCGGAGGTGGTGGTCTTCCGGACCGGTCACCGAGCCGCCCCGGCGGTGCCCGAGGGCTACAGCGCGCCGACCGACTACCCGGAGGACTGACGGTGCGCGACCGGAGCCTGCACGCCACGACTGCCGGAGGGACGGTCCACCGCACGGACCTGACGGGCCCGGGCTGGACCGTGCGGCTGGCGGGACCCGTCCCCGCCGGTGCGGACGGTCCGGCCGACGACGTCCTCGCGCGGCTGCGTGCCGGGATCCCCGCGTCGGTCCCGGGCTGCGTGCACGACGACCTGCTCGCCGCCGGGGTCGTCGCGGACCCGTACGTCGACGACCACGCCGCGGCCGTGCGGTGGGTGGGCGAGAGCGACTGGGTGTACGAGGCCGACGTCGAGCTCGCGGACGCCCGCACGGAGGGCCGCGTCGAGCTCGTCCTCGACGGCCTCGCGACCGTCGCCACGGTCCGCGTCAACGACCAGGTCGTCGCGGTCACCGCCAACATGCACCGCTCGTACGCCCTCGACGTGTCCGGCCTCGTCCGCCCCGGCGTGAACCGGGTCGCCGTCGAGCTCTCCTCGGCCGCGCGGGCGATGCTCGCCGCCGACGACGGTGCGCTCCCGTACGACTGGGCCTACCCGTACAACCGGCTGCGCGTCATGGCGTCCAGCGTGGGCTGGGACTGGGCGCCCCCGCTGGTCTCGGCCGGCCTGTGGCGCCCTGCCCGGGTCGAGTCGTGGACCGGCGTGCGGCTGCGGTCGCAGGCACGCGGCGAGGTCTCGGCGGACCTCGCCGGGCGCCGGGTGGTCGTCGTCGTCGAGCTCGACGGGCAGGACGGCGACCTCGCCACGGGCGAGGTCGAGGTCGCGGTCGGCGCGCACCGGTCGCGGCACGTGGTGACCGGCCGCGACGAGATCGTCCTCGACGTGCCGGACGCGGAACTGTGGTGGCCGCGCGGGTACGGCGCCCCGACGCTCCACGAGGTCACCGTCGCGCTCGCCGGGACGGACCAGGAGCAGGTCCACCGGGTGGGGCTGCGGCACGTCCACCTCGACACGACGCCCGACGCGACCGGGCGACGCTTCGTCGTCGTGGTCAACGGTCGCGAGGTCTTCGCGCTCGGCGCGAACTGGATCCCCGACGAGCTGCTGATCTCGCGCATGACGGCCGACCGCTATGCGGAGCGCGTCGGCCAGGCGGTCGCCGCGCACATGAACATGCTGCGCGTGTGGGGCGGCGGCGTCTACGAGGCGGACGCGTTCTACGCGGCCTGCGACGCCGCGGGGATGCTGGTCTGGCAGGACTTCGCGTTCGCGTGCGCCGCCTACCCCGAGGAGGAGCCGCTGCGCTCCGAGGTCGAGGCGGAGGCGCGCGAGCAGGTGCGCCGCCTCTCGGCGCACCCGAGCGTCGTCGTGTGGAACGGCTCCAACGAGAACCTCCAGGGCTGGAGCGACTGGGGCTGGCCCGACCGCGTCGGGACCCGCACGTGGGGCGAGGGGTACTACCGCGAGCTCCTGCCGCGCGTCGTCGCCGAGGAGGCCCCCGGCACCCCGTACGTGCCGTCGAGCCCGTTCTCCTCGACCACGGGCGTCGGGCCGAACGTCGACGGGGAGGGCACGACCCACCTCTGGGACCAGTGGAACCTGTACGACCACACGACGTACCGCGACCACGTCCCGCGCTTCGCCGCCGAGCTCGGCTTCCAGGCCCCGCCCACGTGGGCGACGCTCTCGTCCGCGCTCACCGAGCGCCCGGTCGACGTCCGCGGCGACGCGCTCGCGACCCGCCAGCGGCAGGTCGGCGGCATGCGCCACCTCGTGCGCCGCCTCGACGGCCACGTCCCCGACCCCGACCGTCTGCTCGACGACGTCGACGACTGGTCCTGGGCCACCCAGCTCAACCAGGCCGACGCCCTGCGCACCGCCGCCGACCACCTGCGCGGCTCGTGGCCGCGCACCGCCGGCATGCTCGTCTGGCAGCTCAACGACGCGTGGCCGGGGATCTCGTGGTCGGTGGTCGACCACGGCGGGCGGCCCAAGCCCGGCTGGCACGCGCTGCGCCGGGCGTTCGCACCGCGCACGCTCTCGATCCAGCCGCGGGACGGCGTACCCCAGGTCGTCCTCGTCAACGACACCGACGCGACGTGGCAGGCGCGGGTCGTCGTGCGGCGCGTGCACGTCGCGACCGGCCCGCTGGGCGCCGCGGCGGAGACGGTGCAGACCGTCGACGTCGGCCCCCGCTCCGTCGCGCGCCGGGACCTGCCGCCGCAGGTCGCGCTCGCCGGGTCGCGCCGCGACGAGGTGCTCGTGGCCGACTGCGAGGGCCTGCGCGCGTGGTCCGCGCTGTGCCGGGAGGACGGCGTGCGCTGGGCCCGCCCCGCCCCGGCGGTCGAGGCCGAGAGGACCCCCCAGGGCTGGCGCGTGCGGGTCACGGCGGACGTGGTCACGTGCGACGTCGCCCTGCTCGTCGACCGGCTCGACCCGGCGGCGCGGGTCGACGACCTGCTGACGCTCCTGCTCCCTGGCGAGACCGTCGAGCTCGACGTGACCGGCGCCCAGGCCGCCGACCCGGCGGCGTTCGGCGCACGACCCGTACTGAGGACGAGGAACGACCTGTGGCACCGATGACGCACGACACCTCCGCACCCCCTGTGCACGGCACCGGGACCGACCCCGCCCGGCGGCGCGCCGTCGAGGTGATGGCGGGCATGTCCCTGCGCGAGCGGGTCGGCCAGCTCAACCAGCGGCTGCTCGGGTGGCAGGCCGTCGAGCGCGACCCCCAGGGGGCGTGGCGCACCACCGACCTGCTGCGCGAGGA
Organism: Isoptericola sp. NPDC055881; assembly: GCF_053615895.1. Lineage (NCBI taxonomy): Bacteria > Bacillati > Actinomycetota > Actinomycetes > Micrococcales > Promicromonosporaceae > Isoptericola > Isoptericola sp. NPDC055881. The sequence continues at coordinate 6,574 of NZ_JBSHCR010000037.1, read as the reverse complement.
GGTCGACCGGTGGGGTGGGCTCGGCGCGCTGTACGGCCTCTTCCGCGCCGACGCGTGGTCCGGCCGGGGCTGGGAGGACGGGATCCGGCCCGAGGAGCGGGCCGAGGTCGCCGCGCTCGTCGTCGACGAGGTGCGCGCCGCGTCGGGGCAGGACGTGGGCCCGCTGCTCGTCGAGGAGGCCCCGCACGGGCACCAGGCGCTCGGTGCCGAGCTGCTGCCCGTGAACCTGGCCGTGGGCGCCACGTGGGACGCCGAGCTCTACCAGCAGGCGTGCGCGGCGGTCGCCACGTCGTTGCGCGCCGACGGCGTGCACCTCGCCCTGCTGTCCACCCTCGACCTGCTCCAGGACCCCCGGTGGGGCCGCTCGGAGGAGTGCTACGGCGAGGTGCCCGCGCTGGCGGCGCGGATGACCCGGGCCGCCGTCGTGGGCATGCAGGGGCACGACCGGGCGCGGCTGGCCGACGGCACCGGTGTCGGTGTCGTCCTCAAGCACCTCGCCGCCCAGGGGGCGGGCACGGGGGGCCGCAACGGGCACTCCGCGGCGCTAGGCCCGCGGGACCTCGCCGAGCTGCACCTGCCGGCCGCGCGCGCGGGCGTCGCCGCGGGGGCGCTCGGCCTCATGGCCGCGTACAACGACATCGACGGCGTCCCGTGCGTCGCGAACCGTGCCCTCCTGACCGACCTCCTCCGGGGGCGGTGGGGCTTCGACGGCCTCGTCATGGCCGACGGGCTCGCCGTCGACCGGATCGTCGAGCAGGTCGGGGACCCCGTGGCCGCGGCCGCCACGGCGCTCCACGCGGGTGTCGACCTGTCGCTGTGGGACACGTCGTTCACGATGCTCCAGGAGGCGGTGGCGCAGGCGCCCGACCTCCTGACCCACGCCGTGGACGAGGCGTGCCTGCGCGTGCTCACGGTCAAGGCGCGGTCGGGCCTCCTCGGGCCGGTCGACGAAACGCGACCTGCCCCGGCGGGACGTCCGGGGGTGCAGCCGGCCGACGGGCCCGCCACCGGTGACCTCTCCCTCGCGATCGCGGCGCGCTCCGTCGTCCTGCTGCGCAACGAGCCCGCGGCGGGCACGGCCCGCCCCGCGCTCCCCGTCGCCCCCGGTGGGCGATGGGTCGTCACCGGGCCGCGCGCCGACGACGTCGAGGCCATGCTCGGCGACTACGTCGCCCCGCTCGCGGCGGACCGCCGGCTGTCGGTCGCGGACGCGCTGACCGCGTCGGCCGGAGAGCACGGCGTCGTGGTCGAGCGCGCGGACGCCGGCGACATGGCCGCGGTCGCCGCGGCGGACGGGGTCGTCGTCGTGCTCGGCGGGTCGAGCCATCGTGCCTACACGGACGAGTTCGCCGACAACGGTGCGAACGCCGGGCAGACCGCCGCGGACTGCGGCGAAGGCGTCGACATCGCCTCCCCGGTCCTGCCCGCCGGGCAGCTCGAGACGCTCGCCGCGGTGCGCGCGGCCGCGCGCGGCCCGGTCGTCGCCGTCGTCCTCGCCGGACGCCCGTACGTCCTCACGGACGTCGTCGCGCACTCCGACGCCGCTCTCCTCGCCTTCTACCCGGGGCCAGGCGGTGGCCGCGCGATCGCCGACCTGCTGCTGGGGGAGAGCCAGCCCGTGGGCCGCCTGCCGGTGACGCTGCCTGCGCACCCGGGTGCGATCCCGGTGCGCGACGACGAGCGGATGCCCGCCGAGGGCGTCTACCGCGACGTCCCGGAACCGGTGCTGGCGCGCGTCGGGGACGGCCTCGGCTACGGCGGTCTCGACGTCCACGGGGTGCGGCTCGCGGTGGACGGCGCGGACGTGGTCGTCGAGGCGGACGTGCGCGCCGCGCTGGGGGACGACGGAGCGGGGGACTGGCACGGCGAGGACCTGCTGGTCGTCCGGTCGCGGAGGGTCGGCGGCCTGGACTGGGCGCGCACCGTCGTCGTCGGGTGGCAGCGCGTGAGCGTCGCGCCGGGGGACGAGGCACGCGCCGTCGTGCGCGTCCCCTGCGACGACGTCCTGCGCCCGGACCTGCCCCTCGCGGTCCTCGGTACGCGACGTGCGCGCCTGGAGGTGGCCCTCGCCGGGCGGCGGTGGTCGTTCGACGTCACGCAGGACGGCGCCGGGGAGGTGACCGTCGATGGGGCTCGAGCCTGACGACGTGACCCTCGGCCGCGTCCGGCGCTTCGTCGACGAGCGGCTCGCCCCGGCGCTGGACGCCGCGAGCACACCGGTCACCGTGACGGCCTGGTCGCAGCCGGGGGAGCCAGTGCGGCCCGACGTGGTCCTGGCCCTGCCGGACGACGCCTTCCACCCGGTGGCTCCGGGCGAGCCCTGGGGCGAGCCCTGGTCCACCACGTGGCTGCGGCTGCGCGGCGCGGTACCGGCGGCGTGGGCGGGCGAGGAGTCGCGCGTCGACCTGGAGGTCGACCTCGGGTTCACGCGCGACACCCCCGGCTTCCAGGCCGAGGGCACGGCGCGCGCCCACGACGGCAGGGTGCTCAAGGGCATCTCGCCGTACAACCGGCGCGTCCCCCTGCCGCTCCTCCTGGACGCGGACCGCACCGGGTGGGACGCGTGGTCGGCAGGGTCCGCGGACCTGCCCGTGGACGTCTGGGTGGAGGCCGCCGCGAACCCGGTCATGGACCCGGAATTCACGTTCGCGCCGACGCCCCTCGGTGACCCTGCGACCCTGCCCGCCGTGCCCCAGTACGCCTGGGGCGAGATGGGCCTGCGGCTGCGGGACGACGCCACGTGGGGACTGTGGCGCGACGTGCGCGTCCTGCGCGAGCAGCTCGAGGTGCTGCCCGGCCCCGGGCTGCGTCGCGGCCGGGTCCTCCGCGCGCTGGCGCGCATGCTCGACGTCGTGCAGGTCGCCACCCCCGAGCTGCTCCGTGCCTCCGCCCCCGCGGCGCGCGCGGAGCTCGCCGGGGTGCTGGCGGAAGGCAACGGGGACGGCGGGCACGAGGTCGTGGCCGTGGGCCACGCGCACATCGACTCCGCCTGGCTGTGGCCGTTCCGGGAGACGCGCCGCAAGGTGGTGCGCACGTACGCCAACGCCCTCGCGCTGCTCGACGAGTACCCCGAGACGACGTTCGTGACCTCGTCCGCCCAGCACCTCGCGTGGGTGCAGGAGAGCGAGCCGGAGCTGTTCGAGCGAATCCGGTCGGCCGTCGACGCGGGCCGCTTCGTCCCGGTCGGCGGGATGTGGGTCGAGTCCGACACCATGCTGCTGTCGGGAGAGTCCATGGCGCGCCAGCTCCTCGAGGGGACCACCTGGTTCTCCGAGGAGCTCGGGGTGCGCTGCCGCGAGGTGTGGCTGCCCGACTCGTTCGGCTACTCCGCGGCCCTGCCGCAGATCTTCCGGGCCGCGGGCATGCGGCGCTTCCTGTCCCAGAAGATGTCGTGGAACGACACCAACCGGATGCCGCACCACACGTTCACCTGGGAAGGGATCGACGGGTCGCGGGTGCTCGCGCACTTCCCGCCGGTCGACAACTACAACTGCGACCTCACCCCGCGTCAGCTCGCGCACGCGGAGCGGAACGTCGCGGACTCCGACACGGTGTCCGCCGAGCTCTCCCTCGCGCCGAGCGGCTGGGGCGACGGCGGGGGAGGCCCGACGCGCGAGCACGCCGAGACGGCGCGGCGCGTGCGCGACCTGGCCGGGTCGGCCCGGGTGGCCTGGGGCACCCCCGAGGACTTCTTCGCCCGGTCGGAGGCGCTCGCCGCCGCGGCGCGGGAGCGGGGCGAGACCTCGCCCGTGTGGGTCGGGGAGATGCCGCTCGAGCTGCACCGCGGCGTGTCGACGTCGCAGCAGCGGCTCAAGGCGGACAACCGCCGGAGCGAGTCGGCGCTGCGCGAGGCCGAGCTGTGGTGCGCGACGGCGACACGGCGCACCGGGGCCGCCTACCCGCTCGACGAGCTGCGCGGCCTGTGGCGCACCGTGCTGGTGCACCAGTTCCACGACGTCCTGCCCGGCTCGTCCATCGCCTGGGTGTACCAGGACGCGGCGCGTGACCAGGACCGCGTTCAGCGGCGTTGCGCCGAGCTGGTCGCGGGCGCGCTGGACGTGCTCGCCGGCACCAGGTCGCCGGACGCCCCGGCCGTCGGGCCGGGGGAGCTGTGGGCGAACCCGAGCCCCGTCGTCCTCGACGGCGTCGGGCCGTTGTCCGTGGGGCCGCGCCGCCGCGCGGCCGGCTCCCCGCCCGTGCAGGCGGACGGCACGGTGTGGACCCTCCAGGACGACGCGCTGCGCGTGGTCGTCGACGGCGGTGGCCACGTGGTCGCGCTCGTCGACCTGGCCACGGGGCGCGACGCCGTCGCCGCGGCGGGACCCGCGAACGTCGCGCGGCTGTTCCGCGACCTGCCGAACCGGTGGGACGCGTGGGACATCGACGCGCACGCGCACCGCGTGCCCCGGGACGTCCCGGAGGCCCGCGTCGGGGTCGAGGACGGCGCGATCGTGGTCGAGCGCCTCCTCGGGCCCGGGGGGAGCACGCTGTCGCAGCGGCTCGAGCTCGTGGACGGTGCGCTCGAGGTCACGACGGTCGTGGACTGGCACGAGCGGGAGGAGCTCCTCGTGCTGTCGTGGCCGCTCGACCTGCGCACGCACGAGGTCGCGGCCGAGACGCAGTTCGGCCACGTCCGCCGCCCCACGCACCGCAACACGAGCTGGCAGTCGGCCCGGTTCGTCGACGTCGCCCACCGCTGGGTCCACGTCGGGGACGCCGGCTTCGGGGTCGGCATCGCCAACCGCACCACCCAGGGGTACGACGCCGCGAGCGAGGTCCGCCCCGACGGCGGCACCACGACGACCGTGAACCTGCACCTGCTGCGGGGACCGCGATACCCCGACCCCGGGGCCGACCTCGGCCGGCACACGTTCGTCCATCGCGTGCGTCCGGGGGCCGCCGTCGCCGACGCCGTCCGGGACGGCTACGCCCTGTCGCTGCCGCCGCGCGCGGTGCCCTCCGGTGGTGCGGCCGTCGAACCCCTGGTGCGGGTCGACGGGCCTGGTCTGCTCGTGGAGGCGGTCAAGCTGGCGCACGACGGGAGCGGGGACCTGGTCGTCCGGTTGTACGAGCCGCACGGTGCGCAGGCGAGCGTCGGGGTCCGGCTCGACGTGCCCGGGACGGTCGCGCGCGTCGACCTGCTCGAGGAGCCGCTCGGGGACGAGGCCGACGGCTGCCGTCGCTTCGAGGAGTGGTCACAGGACGACGCGTGCGGGGCGACACTGGTCGTGCGGCCTTTCGGGATCGTCACGCTGCGGGTGACGGCGCCCGTGGCCTGACGCCCCGGCACCGGCACCGGCCCCGGCGGCGGTAGCGGCCCGGGAGGTCCGGTCACTCCGCGGTGTCGGTGTCGGTGCCGGCGTCGGTGTCGGCGTCGGCGGGGACGTGCGGCAGCGTCTCCTCGACGTCCAGCAGGTGCGCGGCCATGCGCACGCGCGCGGCCTCGGCGTCGCCGCCGGCCAGGGCTCGCCAGATCGCCTCGTGGTCGCGCAGCGTGCGCTCCTCGACCCCCGCCTCGTGGCGGCCGCGCCAGCGGCGCTCGCCCACCGTGCGGCCCTCCAGCGCCTCGACGAGCGCCTCCAGCACCGGGTTGCCCGCGTGCGCGGCGACGATCCGGTGGAACGCGACGTCGGCGGCCATGAACGCCTCGTGGTCCACCGGGTCCGCCGCGACGACCTCGGCCACGCCGTCGAGGACGCCGCGCAGCTCCGCCACGGCCTCGGGGGTGATGTGGTGGGCGGCGAGGCCGGCCGCCTCGGTCTCCAGCACGCGCCGCACGGCATGGAACGGCCGGGCACTGGTGTCGCCGTGCAGGTCGACGACGAACTGCAGCGAGGACATCAGCCGCGCCGGGTCGAGGCTGGTCACGTACGTGCCGTCGCCCTGGCGGGTGTCCAGCACGCCCAGCACGGTCAGCGCGCGCACCCCCTCGCGCAGCGAGCCGCGGGAGACGCCGAGCCGGTCGGCGAGATCCTTCTCCACCGGCAGCCGGTCGCCCGGGCCGAGCTCGCCGCTCACGATCATGCGGCGGACTCCGTCGACGACCTCTTCCGTGCGGGACATGCCGTGCAGTATGACCCAGTTCGCGGACCGGTGCACCGATTCCTCCGATGAATCCGGCGGCGGTGCGGGTGCGGCTCCGGCGGAGGCTCCTAGCCTGGGACGATGTCGGAACTCTCGCTCGACCGCCTGCTGTCCCTCGAGCACGACGGGTGGCGCTCGCTGTGCGGCCGCCGCGGCGGCGCGTTCTACGGCGACCTCATGACGCCGGAGGCGCTCATGGTGCTCGTCGACGGCTCGGTGCTCGACCGGGACGCCGTCGTCGCCTCCCTGAGCGACGCGCCGTCGTGGGACTCGTACGAGCTCCACGACGCCCGGCGCGTCCCGCTCGGTACCGAGGCGGCCGCCCTCGTCTACCGGGCGCGGGCGGTGCGGGGCGACGACGCGCCGTTCGTCGCCCTCATGGCGAGCACCTACGTCGTCGTCGACGGCGCTCCTCGCCTGGCCCTGTACCAGCAGACATCGCTGTGAGCGGGCGTTTGGCCCTGTTTCATGGCTGAAACAGGGCCAGACG